>CADBOV010000281.1 GCA_902796385.1 uncultured Lachnospiraceae bacterium | reverse complement strand
GGAGGAAAAGGCTTTGAGTGAAGCAGTAATCGAGCTGAAGGATATCAAAAAGAGTTACGGCAAGCACAAGGTTTTAGATGGTGTGAACATGACCGTGAACAAAGGCGATATCTATGGTCTGGTCGGTAAAAACGGCGCAGGCAAAACAACCTTGTTCAAAGTTATGCTGGGGCTTTCTGCAAGTAATGGCGGAACCATCTCCATTTTCGGAGGAAAGACACCGCGTGAAAACAGAAAAAACCGTAACAGGATCGGCTTTTTTGTCGGATCCAATTTCTATGGATACATGAATGCGCGGGACAATCTTCACTATTTCCGCAGACTGAAGGGAATCAGTGATAAGACAGAAGTAGACCGTGTTCTTGAACTTGTCGGCCTGAATACAGATGCGGCGAAAAAACCCGCAAAAATGTATTCGCTGGGTATGAAGCAGCGTCTCGGACTTGCAAATGCAATGCTTGGAAATCCTGAACTTCTGATCTTTGATGAGCCCACCAACGGACTTGATCCCCAGGGTATCATGGATGTCCGTCATATGATACAGCGTGTGAATCAAGAATACGGAACAACGATCATCGTATCGTCGCATATTCTTGGCGAACTGGAGCATACAGCGCACCGGTTCGGTATCGTTCACGAAGGTGTTCTGATGAAGGAAATGGACCAGGAGGACATGAGGTCACAGAACAAGATTACTTCCATCAATGTTGCGGACGAGGATGTCGAAAAGGCACTGACACTGCTGAAAAACGGCGGAATCGAAGTGAAGGGAACCGAACAGGCAACAACATCTCTGGAAAATTTCTATTTCGAACTGATCGGAGGTGGCGAAGAATGACATCAAGACTTGTATTTACGGATCTGCGTCGTGCACAGAAGAAAAAGAGTTTTATCATATGCATGTCCGTTGTGATCCTGCTTATGGTGGTCGTTGCCATCGTTGCCTTTGTGAAACCTGTAAAGGCAACTGACATCAGCTTTATGCTTTCAGGAGAACCCAATGCAAGAGGTTATTCTTTCCTGAGTAATATCACGCTTGCTTTCTCCCTGATTCCGTTCCTGACCGGAATTCCCGTGTTCCAGACGGTTTTCTCGGATGATTTTAAGAGCCGCACCATGCAGACAGCCATCGGCCGAGGTATATCCAGAAGAAGACTGATCCTTGCCAGATTCTATGAGGCAATCGCTCTGATCATAGAGGAAATGGTTATCTTTACGATACTTGGGCTTATCATGTCCATGATCATGGGAGCATCTATCGGCGGCATCGGAAAAATGATTGCCGAACTCTGGTTTGATTCAATCCTGGTCGTAGCCGATATTGCAATTGCAATGCTGATCCTTTATATGTCGCAGAATACTACCGGCGGACTGGTTATGTACATCCTGCTGGCAGCAAATGTATTCCGGGCTGTCCTTGCACTTCTGGATCTGATCCCGTTCCTGAAGAATAACGGTATTAAGTTTTCCAACGCTGTTCCGGATGGAGTTCATTCGATAGCAAGAGATTATCTTTTTGGTACGGTACCGAGTCTGAGTGATCTGTCAGAAAAAGTTGAAAACTTCAATGATCTCGGTGTGAATGAAGTAGAGGCAATGTTTACGGGTGCAACCGAAGATCCGAATTACCTGAAGGCATTCCTTTATACGGGAATTTTTGTAGGACTCTTTATTGTACTTCCTTTGGTGCTGGCTCAGACAGTATTCCGGAAAAAAGAGCTGGAGTTTTAAACCGGAAAAGGAAACCTGTGTTTTAATTTGAATGTCTCCGTTTCGGCGGATTCAGATATAGTGTTTTATCTTAAAGGAGGAAAAAAATGGGTCTTGTTTTTGGTATTATCTCAATTGTAGTCGGATTCTTCGCTGCATGGATTGCAGGCTGGGCCGGGTTTATTACTGTAGCGATTCTTGCGATTCTTGCGGTTGTATTTACAATCCTTAAGAACAAAAAACTTGGAGAAGATGAGAAGAAGAAAAAAGGCGGAATCATTACCGGTATTATCGGTCTGGTTCTCGGATTCCTGATGATGCTCGCTGTTATGGGAATCGGGGACAAGATGAAGAAGGACATCAATGCAAATGACTATCCGATCCTTTCCCAGGTTTGTGACAGCTTTTCTACCGGTGGTGTAATGGGCATGGTTTCAAAGGTTCAGGATTTAGGTCTGTCAACAGATGATCTTCAGAAGGAACTTGACAAGTGGAGTAGTTCTATTACAAAATAAGTTCGGACGACAATAATAATCCGGAGCGGTTTCGACGGGGTCGGAACCGCTTTTTCAATTTGAGGGGGATATAAAGTGATGAAACGGTTAAGAAATATATCAGAACAGAATGAACTGGACGGGATACTGATCACGGATCCGTACAGCCTCCGGTATTATACCGGCTTTCAGGGCGGAGAGGGGATCGCGCTTCTGACTGCAGGAGAAGCGGTTCTTTATGTGGATTCACGTTATACGGAAGCTGCGACACAGGAAGTAAAGGAAGCAGACAGCGGATTTTACGTGAAGGAATTTAATCATGATCAGCCACTGTTTCAGTTGCTCAGAAAACAACTGCAGGATTCCGGGGCAGAGAAGATCGGATTTGAGGACCGGTTCATGACCTGCAGTACATTTTCAAAATACTCGAAGGAGCTGGAGGTGAAAATGCTTCCTCTGGAGGATCTGCTGATGAAGCCCCGGCAGATCAAATCGGCCGCGGAACTGGAACTGCTCAGAAAAGCGGAAGCAATCGGTGACCGGGCGTTCCAACATATCCTGACCGTACTGAAACCGGGGATCACGGAACTGGAGGTGGCAGCGGAACTGGAGTATTCCATGAAGAAAAACGGTGCTTCCGGCCTTTCCTTTGATACCATTGTTGCTTCCGGGTTTCACAGTGCCATGCCCCATGCCATTCCGACCGATAAGAAACTGGAATCCGGGGATTTTGTGACCATGGATTTCGGCTGTATCTATCAGGGGTATTGCTCCGATATGACGCGGACGGTTGTGATCGGCAGGGCAGATGAGGAGCAGCGGAAGGTATATCAGACGGTTCTGGGGGCACATTTACGGGCGATGGAAGAAGTAAGACCCGGCATGCGGTGTATGGATGTGGACCGGATCGCCAGGGATTATATCCGGGATGCGGGATATGGAGAATACTTCGGTCACGGGCTCGGACACTCGGTGGGGCTTTATATCCATGAAAGCCCGGCGCTGAACACAAGGGATGAGACGGAACTCTGTCCGGGGATGATCGAAACCATCGAACCGGGGATCTATATTCCGGGATTCGGCGGAGTCAGGATCGAAGATATGGGAGTTGTGACGGAGACGGGATATGAAACATTTGCAAAATCCCCGAAGAATCTGATCGAATTATAGGAAAAACCTGCATTTTCATGAAAAAAGTGCTTGCATTTCTGCGGAGTTATGTTAATATAATAAAAGCATACTGATGATTACTGAAGTGGGTTCCGGGTGAACCCACTTCGTTCGTTATTTAAGCGTCGAGTTGAAGACAGGGAGTGTCACAGAGTGAAGAAAACGGCCATAGAAGACAAAACGAAAGAACTGCTTCTTCCGATCCTGGAAAAAGAAGGCCTGGAGCTTTGGGATGTGGAATATGTGAAAGAAGGGCAGGATATGTACCTTCGGGCATATATCGATAAAGAAGCGGGAGTAAACATTGATGACTGTGTAACGGTTTCCAGGGCTCTGGAAGCGGAACTGGACAGGGAGGACTTCATACCGGAGGCTTATATCCTGGAAGTCAGTTCACCGGGACTTACAAGACCGTTAAAAAAGACCGTGGACTTTGAACGGAGCATCGGGAAGCTGATCGAGGTCAAGCTGTATCAGCCGATGGAAGGGAAAAAGGAATTTGAAGCGGTCCTGAAAGCGGCGGATGAAGACCGGATCACGGTTGAAACGGAGAACGGAGGCGAAAGCCTGACGATCGACAGAAGCAACCTGGCGAAGGCGCGGCTCTGCTATGTGGAGCAGCCGGAAAGAGATGCATAGAAGTAAATATAAAGCAGTAATTCGATTACATTTAATCGATTTTAATATGTAGAGGATTTGTCATATAAGGAGGAAAGACAAATGCAGGAGATCATTGAAGCACTGGATCAGTTGGAGAAGGAAAAAGGAATCAGCAAGGATCTGATCATGGAGGCAATTGAAAAGTCTCTGAATTCCGCTTGCGAAAAGGACTTCGGTAAGGATACGGAGTGCTCGGTTCATATGGACCGTGAAACAGGCGAGATCAAGGTTTTTGCAAAGAAGCTGGTTGTTGAAGAGGTTTATGACAGCCGTTCGGAAATGAGCCTGGAAGAAGCTCGTCAGCTGGATCCGAATTATAATCTGGACGATGAAGTTCCGATCGAGATCACAACAAAGGATTTCGGCCGTATCGCAGCACAGAAGGCACGCGGTATCATCGTGCAGGCGATCAAGGAAGGTGAAAGAGATGCTGTCTTCTCGCATTTTGCAAATAAGGAAAGAGATATCATCACAGGTGTTGTACAGCGCTATGTAGGAAATAACCTGAGCGTAAGCCTGGATGACAGAACAGATACGATCCTGAATGAAAAGGAAATGATCCCGGGAGAGTATTATCGGAGAGGCGACCGCATCAAGCTGTATGTGGTTGAAGTAAAGAAGAGCCAGAAGGGCTTCCGGATCGTAGTTTCCAGAACCCATCCGGATCTTGTAAAGCGTCTGTTTGAAAGAGAAGTAACCGAGATCGCAGACGGAATCGTGGAGATCAAGAGCATTTCCCGCGAGGCCGGATCACGTTCCAAGATCGCGGTTATGTCTCATGATGAAAATGTGGATGCAGTCGGTTCCTGTGTCGGTATGAACGGTGCGCGTGTAAATGCGATCGTGGATGATCTGTACGGTGAGAAGATCGATATCATCGAGTGGGATCCGGATCCGGCAATCTTTATCGAGAATGCGCTTTCACCGTCCAAGGTTGTTTCCGTAACCGTAGGACCGGACGGAAAATCCGCGCTTGTTGTTGTGCCGGATTATCAGCTTTCCCTTGCCATCGGTAAGGAAGGACAGAATGCGCGTCTTG
>CADBOV010000280.1 GCA_902796385.1 uncultured Lachnospiraceae bacterium | reverse complement strand
ATGCACGCATTGTACTGTCACTGCAGCCCACCAGGATTTCTCCTCCGGCACTTGACACACTGCGGTAATAGATTCCGCTGTCTCCTTCCATGATGTTCGTGTCCAGCAGTTGATCATCGTTCAGAAGGAACATCACTCCTCCGCTGGTGATCCCGACGATCTCCCCCGTATCCAGCGTCGTAAAGCTCTGGGCATAGAAAATGTCCTCCCAATCCGAATAACTCTTCACCTCCCCGTCCGGGGAAACCCTGGAAATGTACCTGGAGGTTGCTATATAAACATTTCCGTCCTTATCCTCACAGAACTCCCGGATGGAATCAGCCGTCAGTCCGTTCTCCGTATTGTACATCTGTTCCTCTTCCGTTTTCGGATTATAACAGACTGCTCCGCTGTCATTGGTTCCGATCCAGAGTCTTCCGGAGGAATCCACAAAAAGTGCCATAACATTCCGGATCCTGGCATCGATCATATATTTCGAGAACCGGATCCCGTCATAGATATAAAGTCCGGAATAGGTTCCTGCCCAGATGTATCCGTCCGGTGTCTGTGCCACCGCATTGATCTCCGCAGCCTGGATGCCGTCTCCGTTTTTGTAGATCACCGCCTCATAATCCTCTTCCTGCTCCTCAGCGTATACATTCCCTGCCATCGGAGAAAACACCGTTCCCAGCGCAGCTGCAAGGAGAAGGATGGCTGTGATCTGCTTCTTTTTTCTCTCATTCCTTCCACTGCCGGTTCCCTTCTTTCCACTGCCTTCCCCTTTTGATCCGCGCGAGGAAAACTTCCGGACCAACTTCACCAGAAGCGTTGCAAGCAGAACGGAAAGGACCTTATCCGGAATTTCCAGGAACAGCTTTGCCCCCAGTGCATTCATTATCTCGGAGCTGACCACCTCAGACATCATGTCATAGAATGCATCACCCCAGATATTTCCGGTTTGTCCGTCGAAATTCACTATATCCAGCGGAAAGGAAAAAAGAACCACAACAAACGCCAGAATCACGCCGGCGGTAACGGTCTCCAACCGGCTTCTCTTCTTATTTGCAAAG
Organism: uncultured Lachnospiraceae bacterium; assembly: GCA_902796385.1. GTDB lineage: Bacteria > Bacillota > Clostridia > Lachnospirales > Lachnospiraceae > Eubacterium_Q. Next base: position 1,766 of record CADBOV010000280.1, on the reverse strand, counting down.
TAATATCCTGTAAGCAGTCCCACCAGCACCGATATGATCACATAGACCAGGAGTGTCGGATTAACGATACTGAGTATCACGTTTGTCAAACCGCCCACGATCATTCCCGCAAGCGGTCCCAGGGCTATGGCACATGCCATGGTTCCGATGGTATCCAGCCAGAAGGGCAGCTTCAGCCACTCCGCAAATCTCTGTCCGACCATGTTCAGCAGAATGCAGCATAAAATACCGACAATATTTTGTATATTCAGCTCAAATAAAAATATTCTTTTTGCTCTGCTTGAACTGCTTTCTTTCTGCATGATAGTCCCCCAGTGTCTCTTATACCAACGAAAGCGTTTTGAATCATGGAATTCAAAGCGCTTTCGTTTCAGTCATATTCGTACGATGAGCCGGATCCGCCGGTGATGCTGCGGACAAGCCCTTCATCAGTCATAATAAGCTACCTTAACCAACTCTTCACATGTTGTAAGTCCCTGCTCGATCAATTCTACGCAGCTTTCCTTCAGGGTCAGCATACCCAGTTCCTTCCGCGCATATTCCTTGATCTCTTCCGAGGACGCATTGTCGGTGATCAGCTTTCGAACCGGCTTATCGATCGGAAGGATCTCATGGATGGAGATACGTCCCCGGTAACCGGTACCGTTACATTTCTTACATCCCACCTTGTGCATGATCTGCTGGATCGGTCTTCCGATGATACGAACCTCCTCCTCCGTAGGAACGCCCCACTCCGCACAGTCCGGACATACCTTCCGGACAAGTCGCTGGGCGATGATACCTACCAGGGAGTTGGCAAGCATGTAGGATTCGATTCCCATATCGATCAGACGCGTAACCGAGGATGCGGCATCGTTTGTATGCAGGGTGGAAAGAACGAAGTGACCGGTGATAGCGGCACGGACTGCAATGGATGCGGTCTCGGCATCACGGGTCTCACCAAGCATGATGATATCCGGATCCTGACGAAGAAGTGCACGAAGGCCGATCTCGAAGGTAAGACCCGCCGTGGGATTTACCTGCATCTGATTCAGCTTCGGAAGGTTCTTCTCTACCGGGTCCTCGATGGTGGAGATATTTACCGCTCTCTGGGAGAGCTCCGAAAGGATCATGTAAAGGGTCGTGGATTTACCGGAACCCGTGGGTCCCGTAACATATACGATTCCGTTCGGCGAACGAAGCATGGAACTTACCAGCTGGTAATTCCTGTCATTCATACCGAAGGTTCCGCTGTGGTCGATGGTTGCCGCCGAAGCCAGAAGACGAAGTACCGCCTTCTCGCCGAAAACCGTCGGGATTACGGATACACGGACGTTGATGGGCGTACCCTCCACATTTGTCTTGAAATGTCCGTCCTGGGGAATCCGGCGTTCTGCGATATCCAGATCGCCGACGATCTTTACACGGGCGATCAGTGAGTTATGGATATTTTTCGGAAGTGTCATGAAATCCACGATAACACCATCCATACGCATACGGATGGAGGTATGCTTCTCGAAGGGCTCGATGTGGATATCGGACACGTTGGAGTTATACGCACGTACAACCAGTGAATTCAGAAGGTTGATGATCGGTGTATCATCATCCGCATCCTCCACATTTACTTCGATCACATCATCTTCAGCCAGAGAAGATTTTGCCGCCTTATCAGCCGCCTTCTTTGCAGACACTTCGGAATAGTAATAGTTAATGGCATTTTCAAGGGGCTGCTTTTCCGTCAGCTCGATCATCAGGTCCGTTCCGGTTACCTGACGGATATCCTCGAT
>CADBOV010000279.1 GCA_902796385.1 uncultured Lachnospiraceae bacterium | reverse complement strand
GGTCTTACCTGTTCCGTGAGGAAGTACAACCGCACCACGTACCTGCTGATCAGCGTGACGTCCGTCAACACCCAGCTTCAGGTGAGCCTCGATGGTCTCATCGAACTTCGCATTTGCAGTCTTTTTCAGAATGGAAACTGCCTCTTCCAGATCGTACAGTTTATTCTTCTCAACAAGTTTTTTAACTTCTAAATATCTTTTTCCTTTTTTCATGATATTCCTCCTGTGGTATTATCGGAGACATTTCATATATTTCGTCTCCTTCCACCAATTTTATGCAGCGTTTTACGCTTAGTCTACAACTTCAACACCCATGGAACGAGCTGTTCCAGCGATCATGCTCATAGCAGCCTCGATGGATGCAGCGTTCAGATCCGGCATCTTCATTTCAGCGATTTCCTTCAGCTGTGCCTTTGTGATCTTTGCAACCTTCTTCTTGTTCGGTTCACCGGAACCACTCTGGATCTTGCAAGCTTTCTTGATCAGAACCGGAGCCGGCGGTGTCTTTGTGATGAAGCTGAAACTTCTGTCTGCATACACTGTGATAACAACCGGGATGATAAGGTCGCCCTTATCAGCTGTTCTGGCATTGAACTGCTTTGTGAACTCCACGATGTTTACACCGTGCTGACCCAGTGCAGGACCTACCGGGGGAGCCGGAGTTGCCTTTCCTGCAGGAATCTGTAATTTGATGTAGCCTGTTACTTTCTTCGCCATTTTAGCGTACCTCCTAAATGTGGTATTAACGGGATGATCCCTTCCACTTAATTAACAATCTTAAAGCTTCAAAATGTCTCCCAGTCCGATCTCGACATCCGTGGATCTTCCGAAGATGTCCATGTCGATCGTAACGGACTGTTTACCCGAATTGATCTGCTTGATCGTACCAATGGTTCCTTCCCAGGCACCGGAAATAACCTTAACGGAATCTCCGATCTCAACATCGATCACGAAATCATCTGTCTTAACGCCCAGAAGACGCATCTCTGCATCCGTAAGCGGAACCGGCTCAGATCCGGGTCCTACGAATCCCGTGACACCGCGTGTATTTCTTACAACGTACCATGTCACGTCATTCTTGATCATGTGCACAAGCACATATCCGGGGAACATTTTCTTGGAAACCGTTTTTCTGGCTCCGTTTTTTACCTCTACTACGTCCTGAACCGGGACCATAACCTCAAACATCTGATCCTGAAGGCGGCGGTTCTCGATTGTTTTCTCGATATCTGCCTTTACCTTATTCTCATATCCGGAATAGGTATGTACTACATACCAGTGAGGTTCATTGTCCCCGGCCTGCTTTATATTGGCCGATACGGTCGGCGCCTGTTCAAAGGATGTTTCTTCGATCGCTTCGATCTTTTCATTCTCTTCGTTCATCTCTGCCATCCGATCACCCGCCTATTATAAAACTCAGACCATATGAAAGCAATAGATCAATGCCCATGGTGACAGCCCCGATCACAATTGCAGAGATAACAACCGCGGTAGTCTCGCGACCGACACGCTTCTTATCCGGCCAGGTGATCTTCTTAGCTTCAACCTTCAGGCCCTGAAACCAGCTTCTCTTCAGGGTAGGAGATGTCGTTTCTTTTTTCTCGGACATAATTACCTCCCTTTTGATTACTTTGTTTCCTTGTGCATTGTGTGTGCCTTGCAGAACGGACAATACTTCTTAGTCTCCATTCGCTCGGGGTGATTTTTCTTCTCTTTTGTCAGATTGTAATTACGCTGCTTACATTCTGTACAAGCCAGTGTGATCTTCACGCGCATGAGCTTATCCTCCATTTTCCATTTATTTCAACAACTACAGCCTTAACCGGCAATTAGGCGCACCAAAAAAAGGCCGCTTTGGCCGGCAAGGGATAATGTAACATAAACGGAAGAGAAAGTCAAGACATATCCTGTTCTCCTCCGCAGAAATATCCGGACCCTCTCCATGAGACCTCCGGTGGGGTCAAAAACCGATTTCTTCCATAGAAATCTTTACTGCCTCTCCGGGTGCCAGATCCTCCGGAAGTGTAAGCTTCCCCATGGAAATACGTTTCAGAAAGACAACCCTTCCTCCGACCGCTTCAAACATCCGCTTTACCTGATGATACCTTCCCTCCGTGATCGTCAGTTCCGCCACTGAAATGCAGGTTTCCTCCGGTACATCCGCCGCAATCTCCCGGATCTCTTCCGGAGTCAGGGAATTACCTGCAGCGCTCCTGATGATTTCGTCAGCATCACCCTCTGCAGGGATCAGACGGACATCCGCAGGCGCAGTGAGAGTCTCGTCCCCGATATCGACTCCTTCCCGGAAATGTGCCTCCAGATCGTCCGGAAGACTCCCCGTAACCACGGCACGATAAACCTTTTCCACATGCTTTCCCGGAGAAAGCAGCCGGTTGCTCAGCTTCCCATCATTTGTAATAAGAAGAAAACCGGTTGTATCCTTATCAAGACGTCCCACAGGAAACAGGTCTCTTCTCTTCGGTTCGGGGATCAGATCCACCACGGTTTTCTGCTTTGTATCCCTGGCTGCAGAAAGAACCCCCGCCGGTTTATGTAATATATAGTAGGAAAACTCTTCAAAAAAAACCGGAACTCCGTCCACCAGGACACGGTTCCGATTTATGTCAACCTTCTGATCCGGAGTCTTTGCGACAACATCATCCACTGTCACACTCCCTTTTTTTACCAGACGCCGGACTTCACTCCTTGTTCCGAATCCGGCATCCGCAAGATATTTATCCAATCGATACTGCATGCTGCCACTCCCCGGTCATTTTTCAGCCGATCTTTGGACCGTTTCCCTGCATCCCGGAATTACTTTTCCGTTCCCGCCTGCTTTTTCGGATGCAGCAGTTCAACGGAGTCCGCCCATTTATAGAAATCCTTTTCCTTCCGGTCAAACAATTCCTTATAGCAGGCAAAATTCACGATCCAGTAGGTATCACTTCCCTCATATACAAAGGTCAGATATTTATAATTTGTCTGTTCGATGGTCTTCTCATAACTGAAACAGATATAGTTTTCCTTTTTCTCCGGCGTCTCCATAACCGGCAGACGGTTTCCTTTAATGTAGGAATTCGTATAATCCGTCAGTGATCCGATCTCGATCCCGACCTTCTCCAGGTCCGACTTCTTCGTCCGGATCCCCATGGCGAGCACCTCCGGGTTCTCGTAATACCATGTGGTATTCGCCATCTCGCCTTCCTTGAAATCCCCGGTCAGGGTGATCTTCATATCCTCAACGGCGATCTCCGTCTTCTTCCCGCAGGATGTAAGAATCGCGGTCATCAGGGCCAATAAAATTATGATCTGAATTCTTCTTTTTTTCATACCTTATCTCCCACGGAAATGTATCTTTTCCGGCTGAACGCCTTCTGTATTTTTAGAGTACATCCCCTTTATTTTTTTGTCAAGTAATCCGGCCGTCCGCCGCCGGGAAGTACCGGGTTCCGGGCAGTCCGCACAGCCTCCCTCAGCTCAGGTTCATGCAGGAATAATGTCGGAACTCTTCTCTTTTAATTTTATAGAAAATAGGATAAGTTATTACTTGGAAGCACATGAAGCCCGTTTAGTGAGGTTAATCCATGCTACTTAGAACATTCAACAAAATCGAGCAGTTATTTCTGGCCGGGAACGGATACCAGCGTACATCCACGCTTTTACAAAACGGTGTTACAACATTGCAGATCCGTCAACTGATAGAAAACGGAAATGTGGAACGCGTCAGTCACGGCATCTACTGGTGGAAGAACGACACCTTAATGAAGCCGAAGTTTTCAAAGTATCTGGAACTTCAGATGGCAAACAGCAAAGCCGTGATCTGTACTGACAGTGCCCTTTATCTGCTGGGACTTCTGAGGACCGAGCCGGAAGTCGTTTCCATTGCCACCTCCCGACTTGATCGTTCCAGGATGAACATGAATTTTCCCGTCCACCGGCATTACTTTTCCGACCAGTCCATTCAGAAGTTCATACGTGAAATTGAAATACCGGGCGGAACCATAAAAGTATATTCCCTGGACCGGAGCGTGATCGATTGTATCCGTTTAAGAAATGAAATGGATCCCGCTCTTTTTGAACAGATCATTGTAAAATACAACCGGTCAAAGGAAAAGAACGAAGCGGATTACCTTGCCTATGCGGATATCATGGGCATGCACCAGATCGCCCGGAAGTTTTTAGAAAAGAAATAATTCCGGGGGTATCGATAAATCGACAAAATCGGTAAAAAGATTATTCTTCATAGAAACGTGCGCCGCCAGGCGCACCATACAAATGGCTGCCGCAGGTCTGCGACAGCCATTCTTTTTGCTTCTTCATTCTTTATTCTTGGTTTGCTGTATTACGAAATCTCAAAGATCCATCCTTCAGGAGCTTCGATCCTGCCCATCTGAATTCCGGTCAGCGTATCATACAGCTTCTTTGTTGTCGGTCCCATCTCGTCCATGCCGCTCGGGAAGCAGATCTCTTTTCCGTGGTCCACAATCTTTCCAACCGGGGAGATAACTGCGGCTGTTCCGCAAAGACCGCATTCTTCGAAGGAAGGTACCTCTTCCAGAAGTACTTCTCTCTCCTCAACTTCCAAACCCAGGTACTCTTTGGCAACTACCTCAAGTGAACGACGGGTTACGGACGGAAGGATACTGGAAGACTTCGGAGTTACAAACTTATTCCCCTTGATGAAGATTACGTTTGCTCCGCCTGTTTCTTCGATCTTTGTACGGCTTGCCGGATCCAGATATACATTCTCATCGAATCCGTTCTTATGTGCATCTACAATGGCATGAAGACTCATGGCATAGTTCAGTCCGGCTTTGATATGACCGGTTCCGTGCGGTGCTGCACGGTCAAAATCACTGACACGGATGGTGATCGGCTTTGCTCCGCCCTTGAAATACGGACCTACCGGAGTTGCAAAGCAACGGAACTGATATTCATCCGCCGGTTTAACGCCGATAACCGCATTCGAACCGAACATAAACGGACGCAGGTAAAGAGTTGCACCGGAACCATACGGAGGAACCCATGCTTCGTTTGCCTTTACTACCTGCTTAACCGCATCCAGGAAACGCTCCTTCGGAAACGGCGGCATCTCCAGACGCTTTGCCGTATCGATCATACGCTCAGCGTTCAGATCCGGCCGGAAGGTTACGATCCTTCCATCCTCGGTTGTATATGCCTTCAGGCCCTCAAAACAGGTCTGGGCATACTGCAGAACGCATGCACACTCACTCATTGTGATCGTATGATCCCCTGTAAGTGATCCATCATCCCAGGCTCCATCCTTGAAATTGGATACATATGTCTTGTCTGTTTCAATATATCCAAATCCGATTGAGCCCCAATCAATGTCTTTTTTCTCCATGATGACCATCTCCATTCAATTTTTTTTGACTTTTTTCTGAATTTCCGAAATAAATCGCTACATATTATTTTATATTCTTAAGCGTGAATGTCAAGATTTTTCTATGTGAGGATTGCCGTTTTCATATGAAACGTGTTAAAATGAAGTTTGCGATTCATCGAAGAGAATCTCCAGATTGAAATTGCAAAATAAAATTAATCACAAGAAGGTAATCCTATGTATCAGATTGACTTTACAAAACCCTGCCATGTACATTTCATCGGGATCGGCGGGATCAGCATGAGCGGACTTGCCGAAATCCTGAACCGTGCCGGTTTCACGGTAACCGGATCGGACGTCCGGGAATCCGAAGTGACCGAAATGCTGGTTAAGCAGGGAATCCGTGTTTACTATTCCCAGGTTGCGGAGAATCTCATCTCCGAACCGGACACAGCACTGGTTGTATACACAGCCGCAATCTCCGAAGATAACCCGGAATATCTCTACGCAAAGGAGCAGGGAATCCCTCTTCTCTCCCGTGCGGAGCTGCTGGGCATGATCATGGACAACTATCCTGAGAGCATTGCCGTCAGCGGAACCCACGGAAAGACAACCACCACCGCCATGCTTGCCCACATTTTACTGGCAGCAAAGAAGGATCCGACGGTTTCCATCGGCGGAATGCTGGACGTGATCGGCGGAAATATCCGCACCGGTTCCTCCCCCTACTTTGTAACCGAGGCCTGCGAATATAAAAACAGCTATCATTCCTTCCGTCCCTACATCAGCATCATCCTGAATATCGACAACGATCATCTGGATTTCTTCCATAATCTGGATAACATCGTGAAGTCCTTCGCCGAATTCGCCGGGAAGATAAAAGAAGGCGGAACCCTGATCGTAAACGGAGACATGCCCTACGTGGATGTGATCCGGGAAGCCGTAAAAGATAAGGACTGCCGGCTGATCACCTTCGGTCTCGGAGCGAATAATGATTACCGTGCCGAAAATATCAAGCTAAATGACGCAGGACATCCTTCCTTTACGCTGATCAGAAACAACGAGGAAGCAGGTACCGTTTCCCTTTCCGTAACAGGAAGGCATAATGCGGTAAATGCATTGTCCGCCATTGCAGCCGCCGATATCCTTGGTATTTCCATGGAGGACACCTGCGAGGGTCTGAAAACCTGTTCCAGTGCGAAGCGTCGCTTCGAATATAAAGGAACCACAAAGAAGGGTGCTGTCATCATTGACGATTATGCACATCACCCCACGGAGATCGCAGCCACCATCGCTGTCGGTAAATCCGTGGCAAAGGGAGATCTCTGGATCGCATTCCAGCCCCACACCTACAGCCGGACCAAGGCTCTGTTGGATGACTTTGCGGAGGCTTTAAAACCGGCGGATCATATTCTTCTGGCTGATATTTACGCAGCCCGGGAAAAGGATGACGGAACGGTTCACTCCCGCGATCTGGCCGAAAAACTGATAAAACTTGACACAGATGCAGTCTATTTGGGAGAATTTTCCACAATTGAAAAATATTTTTCAGAACATTGCAAAAACAACGATATGTTAATAACTATGGGAGCGGGACCCATTGATTCTGTTGGGGTTTCACTACTTTCCGAATAGTTATCAACAATTCCCACAAAATATTCCGCGGCATGCGCCGCGGATATTTTTTGATTATCTACAAAAAAACGCATGAAAAAATTTGTTGCATTTCTTGCAAATAATAAAGATGTCAACCAAATTATCCACATTATCCACAAGGCATTTCAGCCCTCCGGATCAATTTGCATTTCTATTTTCTTGTGTTATAATGCACTTGCAACAAGGGGGCGAAGTTATTTATGGGTACGATTAAACTGACATCCGAGGACGAAGGAAGCAATTCCATCCTCTCGAATATATTCATTGATTACTACATGCCGGAGGCAAACGGGACCTTCGTAAAGGTCTATCTTTACCTGCTCCGGCTGCAGCAGGGCAACCGCCAGATTTCCGGTTTTTCGGAGATCGCCGATCATCTTTCCTGTACGGATAATGATGTGGAACGGGCCATCAAATACTGGATCGGAAAAGGTCTTCTGCAGTACCGGACCGATGAAAAGGGAGATCCCGCAGGTATCATCCTCTGCCAGCCGCAGAGTCCGGATATTGATGCGCTTACTCCCCGCATCGTGGACTTTAAACTGGTACGAACCGAACAGCCCGAACCGGCACCGAAGAAGCGTAAAAAGGCCGTACAGCCTTCCATTGCAGAGCTGGAGAAAGCTCTGACGGATTCACATTTCCTGGAACTGAAGAAGGAAGCAGAGGCATTTTTCCGCCGTCCGCTGGACGACAAGGATATCAACACACTCTGGTACATTTATGATGATCTTCATCTGCCCTTTGATCTGTGTGAATATCTGCTGGAGTACTGTGCCGAAAGCAAGACGGATCATCCCGAAAGGATCAAACCGGATTATTATAAGAAGATTGCCGAGAACTGGGCTGAGGAAGGGATCCGGACACGGGAAGAGGCTGCAGCCGCTTCCTCACGGCGTTTCATCGGAACAAAGATGCTCCGGGCGCTGGGGATCAAGGATCGTTACGTTCCCACGGACGCAGAGATCCGAATGATCGACGAATGGCGTTCCCGCTACGGCTTCTCGGATGAAATGCTGGTCCTGGCCTGCGAGAAGGCACTGTGGCGGGATCCGAAATCCCCGGGTTTCCCGCTGGTAAAGGGAATTCTCGAAAGCTGGTACAGCCAGGGACTGAGAACACCGCAGGATGTGGCTAGATCCGACACAAAGAAGCGCCGTCCCTCCGGGAAGACGCAAAACGAATTTATGCAGAGTGATATGAGCGACGATCTGGCTTTGATCGAGCGAATGTCATTAGAGCAAGTAAAGGAATCCTGATCAATGGCTGAACGTTTCACCATCGGTAAAAATGATATTAATGATATCTACAGCCGTATCCGTGTACGGCATCAGAGAGAGCTTGCGGACAACCGTTCCAGGCTCTACGAGAAGATTCCCGGACTCCGGGAGCTGGAGCAGGAGGAAACGGAGGTCAACACCTCTTCCATCCTTGAAATGATCCACCTCTCCCCTGAGCAGGTCGTAAAGCTGAAGGCAGACCGGAAACAGAAGCTCCGGGAGCTGGGGGAAAAGAAACGATCGATGCTGCTGGCAAACGGGGAATCTCCCGATGCCCTTACACTCTCCTATGACTGCCCCGTCTGTATGGACGAAGGAACGGTGGACGGAAGACGCTGCGACTGCTATAAGAAGCATCTGCTGGGACTCCTGTACCGCCAGTCTTCTCTGGGAGATGTGCTGGAACGCGAAAACTTCGATACATTTTCACTTGATTATTACAGCCCGGAGAAATGGGATGATGTGCCCTCTCCCCGCGCAAATATGAGTTCAAAACTGGAAAAGGCAAAGGATTTTGCGAATCATTTCGACAACTCCGGAAAAAGCATCTTACTGTATGGTGAAGCCGGCGTCGGAAAAACCTTCCTGTCCAACTGCATCGCAAAGCAGCTGATGGAGGACGGACACACGGTTCTTTATGTTTCGGCAAATGAACTTTTCGAAGAGATCCTTTCGCCCTATATCATGTCTTCCGACCCGGACGCCAGGGAAATGCTCCGTCCGGTTTATGAGCTTGTCTATCAGTCCGAACTGCTGATCCTGGACGATCTGGGAACCGAACTGACAAACAGCTTTACAATCTCTCAATTGTTTGAGATAATAAACCGCCGTATGAATGCACATCATTCTACCATCATATCCACGAATCTTTCCCTGGAACAGATGAAGGACCGGTATCAGGACCGTATCGTATCGCGGATCATCGAACGATATGAGATATTCAAGATTTACGGAAAAAACATCCGGTCGATCAAAAAGACCGGTAAATATTAAAATGCAGCATGACCATGCAAAAAATGGAGGATAACACTATGCCTGACTCAAGCAAACTGATCACCGTACCCGTAGGGCGTCTCGGAATCATTCCGATGAAGAGCTGTGAGGAACTCGGAAAAAAAGTTGACAGCTATCTGGTTAAATGGAGAAAAGAACGCTCCAAGCCGGAAAACACAGACCTGCATTTCTACGGATATGAACGGGATACCTACATCGTTAAATCCGAATGCCCGCGTTTTGCTTCCGGCGAAGCAAAAGGAACGATCAAGGAATCGGTCCGCGGTACTGATCTGTATCTGCTTGTTGACGTAGGAAACTACAGCATCGAATATAACCTGGGCGGACGCATGGTTCCCATGTCTCCGGACGATCATTACCAGGATCTGAAGCGTGTGATCGCCGCTTCCGCAGGAAAGGCAAACCGCATCAACGTGATCATGCCCTTCCTCTATGAGTCCCGCCAGCATAAGAGAAACAGCAGGGAATCCCTGGACTGTGCCCTGGCGCTTCAGGAGCTGGTTGATTACGGCGTTACAAACATCATTACATTTGACGCACACGATCCCCGTGTCCAGAATGCGATCCCGGTCAACGGATTTGAAAACATCATGCCTACTTACCAGTTCATCAAATCCCTGCTGAGATCCACCTCCGATCTGACCATCGATAAGGATCATCTGATGGTGATCAGCCCGGACGAAGGAGCTATGCACCGTGCGATCTACTTTGCAAACCACTTCGGTGTAGATGTGGGTATGTTCTACAAGCGGCGTGATTATTCACAGGTAGTAAACGGCAAGAACCCCATCGTAGCACACGAATTCCTGGGTGATGATGTGGCAGGCAAGGATGTGATCATTATCGATGATATGATCGCTTCCGGCGAAAGCATGCTGGATGTTGCCAAAAAGCTGAAAGCACTCAAGGCCAAGAGAGTCTTCTGCCTGGCAACCTTCGGTCTTTTCACCGCCGGTCTGGAGGTGTTCGACGAAGCCTACAAGGAAGGCACCATCGAGAAGATCATTACTACAAATGTAACCTATCAGAAGCCGGAGCTGCTTACCAGAGAATGGTATGAATCCGCTGATATGAGTAAATATATCGCCATCATCATCGACCACCTGAACCATGATGCTTCCCTCAGCGATCTTCTGGATCCGAGAGAAAGAATTCAGGCCAGAGTCAATGAATATCGTCAGACACATACGATCAGCGATAATTATTCCGCACAAAGCAGCATGGACAGCATCGGTCTTTGATCATACAAAAGTCCCGTGTGAACCGGATATATTCCGGCCCACACGGGACTTTTTTTGGTTTCTCTTCGGATTATTTCAGATATCCCTTATTGTCAAAGGTATACTTCTTTCCGTCAATGGTCAGTGTTGTATTCTTTGCATACCAGCCCGAGGTATCACCGTACCACCAGCCTTTTTTGCCTTTCTTCCAGGAAGCCCTGTACTGATATGTCCATGCACCGCTCTTTGCAAGCCAGTATCCGTTGATGTATTCGTAGGATGCCATGGTTCCGTCAGCCTTGAAGTAATACCAGCTCTTCCATACCTTCTTCCAGCCCTTTGCCGGAGCGCCGTTGCTGCTGATATAATACCATTTTCCGTCGTTCTGTACCCATTTATTCTTTCCGATGTTAACCTTCGTATTCACATCCGTAATGAGTGTATTTATCTGATTATACTTATAGACGATAAATTCGCCTTCATTCTTTTGGCCGGCTGCAACTGCTGCACAAAGTACTTTGCAATTGCTGACATCCAGGTTCGTGATCTTATTTCCGTCGCACCACAGGAACTCCATTTTCGGATTCTTTGAAAGATTCAGGCTTGTCAGCTTGTTCCCCTCACACCGGAGCCACTGAAGCTTCGGATTCTTTGAAAGATCCAGGCTCGTCAGGTTGTTGGAGAAACAGAACACTCCGTCAATATTCGGACAGCCGGTGAGATCCAGGGTTGTCAGATTGCATCCTCTGCAGTCGATACCCTCCAGATTCTTATTCTTTCCTAATATAAGACTGGAAAGCTTCGGGTTGAATCTGCAGTCCACTCCTTTCAGTTTTGTATTCTTACTGAGATCCAGCGAAGTGAGATTTGCTCTATCCACATAAAGAACCTCAAGTTCCGTAAAGTACTCGATTCCCTTCATGTTCGTTGCTTTATTCGATACATCCAGCTCTTTTACTGCCTGAATTTCTTTTTGGGAAAGCTTCCCGTCTTTGTTTTTATCCACTTTCTTGGAAATAACACTTCGGAATGCGCTGTCCGGGAAATTCGATTCATTGATCACAACATCCTCGGCAGCATTCACATCAATCGGGGCACTGAAAAGGAATAAACCGGAAAGGCAAAGTGCTCCCAACGCAATTTTGAATTTCTTAATCATAGTCAACCTCCTCATTCTCCGTGCGATTCACGGATCCATTCTGTCTTTTTTATGTAGTCGTTTTTGTGTCATATAATCCGACACTTCTGATTTTCTGACGCTTTATCCGGCGTCATTTTATCCTTCCATTTTTTGAAGGAAGGATCTGATTCTTTCATTTGACGGATGGTCGATCACATCCTGCAACAGAAAAACTACTCGTTCTCAGTAGTTACTTCTCCACCTCCTTTTTCAAGGATCTGCTCCAGAGTACGCCATCCCAGAACAGCACATTTCACACGTGCAGGCATGTGTGAGATGTCCTGAAGGGAAGAAGCTTCTTCCAGCATTTCCAGTTCCTCCTCGGAGACCTTTTCTTTTATCATTTTCATGAAGATATCTTTCAAAGCAAGTGCCTCTTCGGGTGTGCGACCGACCACCAGATCCAGCATCATATCCGCACTGGCCTGTGAAATGGCACAGCCGTCTCCGACAAATGCACCGTCCTCGATCGAACCGTCTTCCGCAAACTTCAGCTGCAGAGTGACGTCATCTCCGCAGGAGGGATTTACTCCCCTGAGACTTGCTGACGGATCAATGATCGGATGCTTATGTGTCGGATGAAGATTATGTTCCGTAAGAATTTCATTGTAAAATGTTCGGTTCTGCATATTTCTCCCTTTCCCGAATAACCTCCCGCGAAACATTTGTCTTCCCTGACTGTGACACGGGGACTGTCGGACTTTTTTTGATTCAGTCACCGGTCTTTAGCATAATCCTATACCAAAGCCCGGAATATTTTTTTGCACGGATTTAATCCATTCCCATCATCGGACGGATGGACGCGATTCCCTCTGCCAATTTGGCCACCTCTTCCTCCGTATTGTAGAACATGAGGCTTGCCCTGGTGGTTGAAGGGACCTTCAGATACTGATGCAGCGGTTCCGCACAGTGATGTCCCGCGCGCACTGCCAGCTTCTGATCCGCAAGGATTGCTGCCACATCATGGGGATGAACCCCTTCCACACGAAATGTAAATATCCCATGATGCCCTTCCGCATTGTCCGCACCCAGAAGCTCCACATGGGGAATCTCCCGGATCAGACGGAATGCAAGCTCTGACAGAGCCTTTTCCCGTTCTTCGATCCAATCCATCCCGATGGAACCGATGTAATCGATGGCTGCCGCAAGTCCCACGGCTCCGCCTGCATTTACGGTACCCGCCTCGAATTTATGGGGCAGTTCCGCATACGTTACTTCCTCCAGGGAAACGGTTTCGATCATCTCCCCTCCGGTGAGGAACGGGGGCATCCGGTCCAACAGATCCTCTTTTCCGTATAACACGCCGATTCCCATGGGGGAAAGCATTTTATGTCCGGAAAATGCCAGAAGATCCACGTCCGATTCCTGCACATCCGTTTTTCCGTGAGGAACGCTCTGTGCTCCGTCTGCCACGAAGACAGCGCCCACGGAATGGGCCGCCGCAGCCAGCCCCTTCACATCCGACATCTGACCGAATACGTTTGACATGGCAGTCAGCGCCACGATCTTCGTTTTCTCGGAAAGCATTCCGGCCAGCTTCTCCGGCAGAAATGATCCGTCCTTTTCCGGTGTCAGATATTTCACTGTCGCCCCTGTCCGCCGGGCCGCATGCTGCCACGGAAGCAGATTGCTGTGATGCTCGACAACACTGCAAATGATCTCATCTCCCGGCTGAAGCAGTAATTCTCCCAGACTGAAGGCTGCCAGATTCAGACTCTCGGATGCATTCCGCGTAAAAATGATCTCTTCCGGTTTTCCGGCGTGAATAAAGTCCGCCACCTTCCGCCTAGCGGCTTCGTAAGCCTCTGTAGCTTCCACGGAAAGATCATACAGTCCGCGAAACGGATTTGCATTCTGATGATAATAGAACCGGTTCACCGCCTCGATCACGGCACGCGGCCGCTGGGATGTGGCCGAATTATCAAGATATGCCAGATCCGTCTCTCCAAAAAAGGGAAAATCACTCCGGATCTGTTCGATTTTCTTATCCATTATTCTTCCTCACCAATCTTTTTCAGGAGTTCACTCCGGAGTGTCTCATCCGGAATCTGCCGGATCACTCCAAGCAGCCTTCCCTGTGCCATCAGCTGATAGGCCGTTTCATCATCGATTCCTCTGGAACGGAAATAGATCAGCATTTCCTCCGACAGATCTCCGATGGTTGCTCCATGTGCTCCTTCCACATCCTCTTCCTGACAGAGGATCAGCGGGATGGTCTTGTTTACCACATCCTCATCCAAAAGAAGAACATCTTCTCTTTCTTCTCCTTTGGATTCCTTGCATCCCCGGATAAAATCAATGGTCGCGCGGCAGTTCTTGGACGCGCCCTTCCGGAGCACGCCCCGGATTTCCATTTCCGTAGTGGTTTTCACGCCGCGATGCCGGGCCACATAGTTGAGATCCACATGCTGTCCTTCCCCTGCCTGATATCCGGTTTCCACACCAAAATGTGCTTCTTTCCCGGCCAGGTCCGCTGCCACACCGAAGAAGGTATCTTTTCCGTCCATGGCAATATGAAGGATCTCCAGGCTTCCGCCCTCTTCCACATAGGCTCCCGTATCCATATATGCTGCTGTGTTCTTCTTTGTGTCACAGATCTGCACAAGACGCAGCTTTGCGTTTTTATGCACATAAATGCGGGTATCCAGCGCTGCAAAGGAGGTTCTTTCTTCCGTTTCAACATCCTCTCCTGTCTCGCCCGTTAGATAGACGACCGCAGTCACTTCACTTCCCTGATCCGCAGAGAAATAAAACCGGTTTACCGTATCCTCACGCCCGTCTGCAAACAAACGGAACACCAGCGGCTGACCGGACGCTTCGTTTCCGGAGGTCTTCCAGAGAAACGGTTCCACCGGCGCGGCAGCCGTAAACTGCCGGAACTCAGCGCCCATTCCCGTTTCCACTTCCGCCAGTTTCCGATACTCCTCTTCCGAAAATGCAGGATTCCCGTCTTCCGGAACAGAAGCTTCCATTAATGCTTCCGTCACATCGGAAGGAAGCTTTATCTCAGTGTCATTGATCCGCAGCCAGCGCCAGGTCGGGGCCGGAAGCGGGTTGACACGAATCGTGGTTTCTGTCATTTGTTTATCCTTTCCAAGCAGGTACTATCCGATACTTCCTTTCATTTCAAGGCGGATCAGATTATTCATCTCCACCGCATACTCCAGAGGCAGTTCCTTGGATACCGTATCTGCAAAGCCGCTGACGATCATGGCTCTTGCATCCTCCTCCGAAATACCGCGGGACATCAGATAGAATACCGCGTCGTCACTGATCTTTCCGATCTTTGCTTCATGGCCGATCTGCGCATCACTGGTCCTGATATCCATGGCCGGGATCGTATCCGACTGCGAAATGTCATCCAGCATAAGGGAGGAACAGTCAACCGCAGACTTGGCGCCTGATGCATTTTTATTTACAACCACCGCACTCCGGAATGTGCTGATCCCTCCGGACTTGGAGATGGATTTCGCGTTTACGGCAGAAGTCGTATTCTTTCCGTTATGAACCACCTTCATACCCGTATCCAGGTTCTGGCCTTCTCCCGCAAATGTGATGCCCGTATATTCCATCCTGGAATCATCTCCCTGCAGGATCGTCATCGGATAGAGGTACGACGTATGGGAACCGAAGGAACCGGATACCCATTCCATTCTTCCGCCTTCTTCCACCTTTGCGCGTTTGGTATTCAGGTTATACATATTCTTCGACCAGTTCTCGATGGTTGAATACCGGAGCTTCGCATTTTTACCCACAAAAAGCTCCACGCAGCCGGCGTGCAGATTTGCGATATTGTACTTCGGTGCGGAACAACCTTCGATGAAATGCAGGTCTGCCCCTTCATCCACGATGATCAGTGTATGCTCAAACTGTCCGGCTCCCGGCGCATTCAGCCGGAAATAGGACTGAAGCGGGATTTCCACGGTAACTCCCG
>CADBOV010000278.1 GCA_902796385.1 uncultured Lachnospiraceae bacterium | reverse complement strand
GGGATTTACCTCTAAAATGTACCAGGTGCCTTTACTGTAGATCAGGTCCAGCTCTGCAAGTCCGCAGAGACCCAGAACACGACCAAGCCGGGCAACCTGTTCCTTCAGCTCATCCACATGATGATCCTCATCAACGATCGGTCCGTACTTGATGCTGTTAAAGGGATCGGTCACACCGTCTTTTCCGGTAGAGAAAATGATAGGGTCCGAAATGACGTAATTATCCGGGTCTCCGTACATTTCCACGCCGAAGTTCTCTCCGTCCAGCCGTTCCTCCACCATGAAGTCCCCTTCAATTTCACTGGCCTTCAGTTTTTGGAAAGCTTCCTCCGGAGTATATGCGATCTGCAACCCCACGGATCCGCTTCCGGAAGCAGCTTTCAGAACCACGGGATAGGTGAGTTCATCCAAACGGCTGCGGATATATTCCTGATAGACATTGTTCCGGATCTCCGGGATCTTCCGTTCTGCGTAGAACATGCCGCAATGGACCCAGATCCCCTTTGCCACCGGGAAGCCGTTCTCCTGAAGGATCCGGCTGAAGGTCCATTTCTCCAGGCAATCCTGTGCGGCCTTTGCCGAATGCGATATCACCCGGATGCCGCGCTTTGCCAGCGCTTCTCCCAGCAGTGCATCCCGAACGCTGTACCAGTCATAGGGGACATCCGGTAAGCCGTAAGCAATGGCGGCTTCCACCCCTTCTTCTTTCATCCGGTCTGCCACCTGGTCAATGGAATCCTTAAAGGAAAAGAAATGATAGGATACCTTGTCCGGTGCTGCCAGCTGCTTTCCACATGCAATGTCGATCATATGTGTGGCGGAAGCTGTGCAATAAACACAGATCTCGTCCTCCGGCCGGCTCGCTGCCAGTTCATCCCACTCCTCCTTCTTCTTCGGAAAGAGATAATGCCGAGGTGAACAGGGTGATTCCGGCTCTATTCCACTTGAAGTATAATAAGCAATTTTCAATGTTAACTCCTCTCAATCAGTATCTGTGTACTGTTCATTCCCATGATATAGTCATAGGAAATCTTTGATGCCATATTTGTCAGCATCATTATGTTTTCAGGGATATCTCCTTCCTTACCCTTTGTAGGATCAAAAGGAGTTCCTATACTACGGAAGTTGATGGTGATCTCCTGCTGCGTTATGCGGAGGGTGATGTCGATATCCCCGTCATCCGCTCTGTGCTGTTTGGTATAGACAGCCATTTCTTCCAGAAGAAGCCCGACTCGGAAAGCCTGCTTCCGGGGAACACCATATTCCGCACAGAAATCGATCATCTGCTCGCTTGCATTGGAGATGTCCTCCGAAGCGTCCGTGATCGTAAAACTCTTATTTGCAAGACTTCCCACATCCCTCCGGACCAGTGTAATACTGTTGAAATCATCCGGTCTGCGCCTGTAGATGACTGCATTTACTATGACGATCACAATCAGCATAACCGCTGCGGAAAGCGGATATGAAATAAATACTCCGTTCAGGCCGGCTATTTCACAGAGAAGGAAGCCTACCGGCAGAACCACCAGTCCGTCCATAAGGCTGATCGCGAAGGCGTAAAGTCTTCTCTGCTCCACCTGGAAGAACCGCATAAACTGAATGGCGATTCCCCGCGGCAGATATGTCAGGGCAAAGATTCGGATTCCCATTTTGCCCAGCCTGAGGACCTCAGGATCATTTACACCGTACATCCCGGCAATCGCCTGGGGAAAGATCTCAAAGAAAGCAATCAGTCCCAGTGCAAAAAATATCTGCAGGAAGAAGGATCGTTTCAGTACGGTACGTTCTCCCTTGAAATCCTTCTGCCCGTACAACATGGCCAGAAGCGGTTGCGCCGTATCCGCAACTCCCAGCAGGAAGACGGAGGCAATGGAGAATGTCTGGAGACAGAGAGAAAATGCAACCACTCCGTTTCTTCCGCCGTAATTAACAGCCAGACTGTTGCTGTAGCCATATTTGATGGCAAAGCACACCTGGAGCATTGCCGCAGGTGCCCCCTGGGCGATGATCTTTACTACCAGTCGCATGACGCTCATGGACTTTGAGTTCGCGTCCTTTTTCAGAAGAGGCGAACTGACCGGCTTTACCTTCCGAACCTTCATCAGTACCAGCATCACGACAAATCCGATCAAATATCCGGTAATGGTTGCATAACCTGCACCTTCCACGCCCATTTTCAGGAATTTGATATAGACCACATCCATTACCAGATTCGTTCCGTTTGCAACGATATTTACAATGGTTGCGATTATCGGTGCTCCCGTGGGTGGAAGGAAGGATACAAAGGTCAGTGTCAGCATCAGTACCGGTGCCGAGTACAGAAGTACCTGGTAGTATGATTGAAATTCGGGAAGGAGTTCTTTATCTGCACAGAGAACTTCAGTGATCGATCCCTTAAAGGCAAGACCGATGAGAAAGAACAAAACACCTCCCAAAGCGGAAAGGATCAATGAAAGACGGAATACCCTGCCGGCGG
>CADBOV010000277.1 GCA_902796385.1 uncultured Lachnospiraceae bacterium | reverse complement strand
CCTTCCTCGTCTTCCTTCATGGTTATGCATCCGATGGGGCATATTTTCGCGCAGGCAGTGCATGCGCAGCACATTTCTTTCTTTGTGATCTTAATCATAGACTCTTAAACTCTTTCTCCAAATAGGAAAATGTCTTCTGTCGTTCATTCCGGATGATTTCCTGAACCTCTTCCGGATCATATTCAATGTGGTAATAAGCACCGTCGTTTACCGGTACCTTCTTCAGATGCAGCAGCTCGCAAAGCGCCTCGATCCGGCCGCTGAACCGCTTGATGGGGATAAAGTCCACCGATTTGTTGAAGATCACGGAGAATACCAGTCCGTGGAAGGAGTTTGTGCAGACATGCGTCGCGGATGCAAACAGTCCCAGGAAATCCTCCGGTCCCACATCCACCAGTGCGCGGTCCACACAGTCCGCCTTGTAACCGTAACGGCTGATCTCTACCACCTTACAGCCCTTCTCCTCCTTGATGGCCTGGATCGTGGGATAGGAATTCTCATTCTTCTGCATGAAGTAGGTCAGGATATACGGCTTCTTTGTCTTCGGTCTTTTTGCAACCGCCTCCCACTCTTCTCTTTCCAGAAGAAATGTGGGGTCGATGTTATGCTCAACCTTAAGCCCCGGATCCTTTTCAATCCAGTCCACGGATTCGCGGATGGATACCGCATCCAGATCCTTCAGATAACCGAGCATCGTTTTCTGCTTTCCCGGTTTTACCGTTCCGACGCTGGCTGCATAGGAAAGACGTTTGCAGTTCTCTCCCGCAAACCGCAGATAATAGGGCTTGGAAAGTCCCATTGTGATGGTCGGATTCCAGATCTGATCACTTCCGCAGATCAGGTACTGATAGTCATCGCGGATCTTCTTCAGGCCCGAGGCATGATTGATCCGACGGGACATATTCAGCTCCCGCTGTATAAATCTGGCAAACTTCTTTCTTCTCTTTCTCATTTTCGGAAATGCACCGAACCAGGGCTTGTAATACCTGAAGTTCGTTGTGATCGGAAGCATCCGGACATTATCCGTGAAACGGATGAACCAGTGACGGTAATCCACCAGGCCCGTATCCGGACAGAAACGGTCTGACACATACTTCCGGAGGGCATATGCCTGCAGCGCGCCTCCATAATTGTTTACAAAATGAAATGTAACGATTCCGGTCTTCATCCCTTTTACCTCACCATTTAACCACGACAGTTTTCTTTATGATACGTATACTTCCGTCATCAGGATATGACGGCATATTCTTTACTTCTTCCATGTCCTCAAACTTCTTCGGACTTGCGTATGCCGGAGTAAAGCCGATCCAGTACTCCAGGTAGTTCTTCAGGTTTCTCTGGTTATGATACGGATAAATATTTGTATACGGCATGAAGGCAATATTGGAAAATGCCTTATTGGCTGCGCGTGTTTCATCCTTACTTCCGCTCATCACAAAGCATACCTTCATGGTATCCTTATATCCCTCCGTGGATTTGATCTTTGCCGTAAGGATCGTAAGGTCACTGATGGTCTGCTGTTGCTGCATATCTGCGCGAAGATAAGCTGAATTGCTCAGATACATCATAAGGAACAGCATCAGGGAAAGCACAAGGACCGCACCGCAATAAACCAGTCGTCCCAGAACGAATCCGGCCGGTTTTTTGTCTTCTGCGGCTTTTTCCGTCTTGGTTTCCGCCTCATCGTCCTCAGATGCCTTCTCCACCTTGGTTTCCGCCTCATCGTCCTCAGATGCCTTCTCCGCCTTGGTTTCCGCCTCACTCTTCTCAGCCGCCTTGTCTGCTTTCTTTCCGCTAATGCCCACTTCACGGACAGCCAGCACGAAGAAGACATACAGCATGGAGATGCCATACATCATCAGGGAATGAATACTGGAATCCTCAGATGCGGATGCCATTACGAATACGATATTGAATGCAACCGGAAGTGCCACCATAAGCAGCAGCAGAAGAACCGCCTGTCCTTTATGCTTCATGAACTGACGGATCACAAGAACGATCGCCAGCAGGATGCTGGAAACGATAATGATCCACTGGATCGTGGAAAGCGCCATCGGGAAGATATCCGTGATCGCGGTTTCCTTCTGAAGGAAGAATCCCCTGTAAGCCCGGACAATACCATTCACATACTTTCCGAGACCTCCCTCTCCGATGGAAGAGATTCCCTGGTAATCACCCGCTTCAATTCCCAGGATCTTCATGGATCCCTTCCAGGTGATCATATAAGTGATGAAACCGGCTGCCAGGATGCCCACATAATAGAAGCCTTCTTTGAAGATACCGGCAATCCCCTCATATCTTCCTCTTATGATCCCGAAAATGACCATAAGCACAAACAGGGAAACACCTACTGCAAAATAAGGCTGATAGATCGCCATGCCCGCACAGATAAATGCAGCCGACAGCAGGAATCTCCAGACACAGATTTTCCGGGATGCCAGCCATACCGCAAATGTGGAGCAGAATAAAGCCATGAAATAATAAGGTGCCGTGAACATATACCCGAAGGTGGATGTCACAACAGGGAATGATACGAGAAGACCTGCGATCAGGATCCGAAGGCTCTTCTCCTTGATATCAAATAAATGAATGATAAGAAAAACAGAAAGAGAAATAAAAAAAACCGAGATCAATCCATGTATCAATGGAAGGCTCAGATTATAACCACCGAATACTTTTTGCACGATCCAGCCAAGGCCGGCACGCATCCATCTGCCGAGCCGGATCGCTTTTGTTGCAGAAAGCTGGAACCCATGCTGAAGTTCATCATGCCAGGCAAACTTGTTGAAGAAAACGAAACCATGCGCGATAAGTCCGCAAACAAATGTATACAAAAAAATGTTTCGATTCGATTTGTCCGAAAACACTTTTTTCAGCCTGTCCAAAGCTTTCATAATATGTCAAATCCCTCTTTTCGTATTGATCTGCCGAAATAAACCTTTCCCTTTAAAATGCTCGTTTTTTCAAGGTTTTTTCGGGCATAAAAACCCATCAAACTATAACATACAGGGCCTGAAATGTCAACCGTAGTGGCGCTTTAAGACTGCATCCGCAGCCTGCAGGAAACGGTGCAGAACAGCCCCTGCAAATGCAAAGATCGCCGGCAGGTACATATAGAGATATTTGGATCTTCCCTCAAAGATCATCAGGTATAAAATGATGCCCAGAAGCATGATCTCAAAGAGCAGGAAGATGGTATTTCTTTTTCTCCCGAACAGGAACAGGAACAGCGGAATTGCCAGCAGGATCAGTATGAAATCCCAGGCAGTCTGCCGCACATCTGCCACCTTCCGATAGTACTTACCTTCGTTGTTCATCACGTTATAGATCAGGTTCTTCTCTATGTTCTTTTTATTGTACGGCTGGATATCGTGGAAGCTTCCGTCATTAAATGCCACATTCAGCTTCTTGATATAAAACATCACATTGCCCACCGGACCTCTGTCACTGATCAGGGTAAGCGCCGTATCAAAGCAGGCTTTCAGCTGATCACTGCGGGAGCTGTATTTCTTCTGGATCTTTTTCCAGTACACCCCGTGATCACCGCCAACCTGACCCGTATTTTTATTATTCTGGCCGACCATGAACATGAACTGCCAGCCTCTCGCCTTCTCTCCGGCCTGGTAATCATATTGTTTCCGGACACATTTTCCTGCGATGAAACCGCCTGCAAGCACAAGCACGGAAAGGATCACCGCAATGATCAGACCCTTTCCTGCACGGATTCCGTCCTTCTTCATTCCCTTCAGATAAGCAGCCAGTCCCTTAAACGGAGAAGCCGTAAGGAAAATGTAGATGCCGAGGGCAAGCATCGGGATCAGGGCCGTGACCTTGACCCAGCTGCCGATCATCCCCAGCATCAGGATCAGCGGGAGTTTGAAACGGTTCTTCATTCCGGAAAAATAAACCGCGAACATTCCGATGATAAAGGGCATGGCCAGCGTGTCACTATACGGCAGAAAAGCACGTCCGGCAAGGGCGATGACCAGTTCACCGAGAGCGGCAATGATCAGTGCGGAAAGCCGGTTTCCCGTAACCTTTCTTACCACATAGGCTGCGAGGATCACGGAAATGTTCGTGCAGAAAGCCGACACAAGAACAACCAGACTCCATTTGCCGACAATGCCGTAGATCCAGGATAAAAGTACCGTGATATTTACATTATTGGGATGGATCTCATAATATTCAATCCCCTGAAATGTTCCGCCCTCTGCCAGGGAAACGGCTGTATTGGCCGCCGTTCCGAAATCACCGCCCGTAACAGGCGTGATCCATGCCGAAACCAGAATCTGCGGAATCAATGTGAGAACAAAAAGAACTGCCAGAAGGATATAATAGGTCTTCTTCCCGATATCCTTATCTTTCTTTTTGTAATAGAAAAACGCTATTGCAAAAAGGATCAGCGCAGCAAGGAGATAATAGCCTCCGTTTGCCCAGTTTGCCTGATTCATGAATGAATTATTCTCATTGTACTTATCAACGAGAAGCGTAGCGATCAGGATCAGAAACATTACGATCAGATAGAGTTTCTCTATAATGATCCGCATCCATTTTTTTGCCTTATTCTTTTCTGCCTGTTCCATTGCTATAGCATTCCCTTTCTGTATATCTTTCATGCATCTTCCTGCGGAAGGAAGATGCATGTTTGATTTCCGATGATCAGTGTACGGAGAACAGCAGTTTTCCGTAGCTCGGATACGGCCAGTATTTTGCGGAGGTCAGCATTTCCGCCGCATCCACGTATCCGCGCAGGGTTGACATGCTTGGAAGCATCTCATCCCGGATCATGGCCGAGGTCTCAAAAATATCCTTGCAGGACTTGATCCTGAGGAGTACATCCTCCAGTGCCTCAACGGAGGAAAGGATGTTGTCCGTAAGGTCCGTCAGTTTCTCGATGGTTGAGATCTCATAACGGCATTTTACCTTCTCACTGACTGCCTTCATGGAATCAACCGCACGGGCCAGTGTATACAGGTATTCCTCGATTGCCGGCAGATAATCCTTTCGAACCATATCCACCATGGTAAGTCCTTCGATATTTACCGTCTTGCAGTAATTCTCCAGCATGATCTCGCAGCGGGAATGAATCTCCGCCTCGTTAAATACCTTCTGACGGATCAGCATATCAATATTCTTCTGATCCAGAAGCTTCGGCATCGCATCTGCCGTTGTGGGAAGATTGGAAAGTCCTCTTACCTCTGTTGCCTCCCTGATCCACTCTTCTCCATAGCCGTCGCCGTCAAAGAGGATCCGCTCATGTTCGATGATCACACGCTTGATCAGCTCATGCAGCGCACTGGTGAAGTCCTCAGCCTTTTCCAGTTCATCCGCATACTGCATCAGACTTTCTGCCACTGCGGCATTCAGCATGATATTTGCGCATGCAATACTGTTCGACGAACCAAGGGAACGGAACTCGAATTTATTTCCCGTAAATGCAAAGGGTGATGTACGGTTCCGGTCCGTGGTATCACGGAAGAACCGGGGAAGCGCATGAACACCCAGCTTCATCTGTACTTTCTCAACGCCCTTATACTGGGCATCGTTCTTGATCGCGTTCAGGATTCCGGTCAGCTCCTCTCCCAGGAATACGGAAATGATCGCCGGAGGTGCTTCATTTGCACCGAGACGATGGTCATTTCCCGCCGTGGCAACGGAAAGCCGGAGCAGATCCTGATAATCATCCACTGCCTGGATTACGGCGCAGAGGAACAGCAGGAACTGTGCATTTTCATAAGGCGTCTCGCCCGGTGAAAAGAGGTTGAGCCCGGTATCCGTGGAAATGGACCAGTTGTTGTGCTTGCCGGAACCGTTAACGCCTGCAAACGGCTTCTCATGCAAAAGGCAGACCATGCCGTGACGTTTTGCCACCTTCTGCATGATCTCCATGGTCAACTGGTTATGATCCGCCGCAATATTTGTGGTGGTATAGATCGGCGCCAGCTCGTGCTGTGCCGGAGCCACTTCGTTATGCTCTGTCTTT
>CADBOV010000276.1 GCA_902796385.1 uncultured Lachnospiraceae bacterium | reverse complement strand
TCGTTACATGTCAATCTGTACAATGAAGGAAGATGTGCTGTAGGAAAGTGCACTGCAGGAAGGTGCGCTGAAGAAAGGCGTGCTGAAGAAAGGCGTGCTGCAGGAAGACACGGGATCTGGCCGTATTTCGGGCAGGGTAACATTGGGGAAGAAGATTATGAAAAAAGAAATCGAGATAGACGGAAAACTGATCGGAGAAGGACATCCGGTCTTTACGGTAGCGGAGTTGTCGGCGAATCATCTGCATGACCTGAACCGGGCAAAGGAGATCATAGCTGCGGCGGCATCAGCCGGTGCGGATGCTGTGAAGCTTCAGACCTACCGGCCGGATACGCTGACACTGGACTGTCATACGGATGAGTTTCTTGCGACTCCGGGAAGTCCCTGGGAGGGGCAGAATCTCTATGATCTCTACAAGGAGGCTTATACACCCTGGGAGTGGCATGGGGAGCTGATGGACTACGCAAAGGGTCTGGGTCTGACCTGCTTTTCATCACCGTTTGATTTTACTTCAATTGATTTTTTGGAGTCATTAAACGTACCTGCATATAAGATCGCATCCTTCGAGATCATGGATATTCCTCTGATCCGGAAGGCTGCAGAAACAGGAAAACCGATCATCATTTCAACGGGGATCGCCGGGATCAGGGATATTCAGCTGGCGCTTGATACCTGCAGAGAGGCCGGAAATGACCGGGTGATCCTGCTGAAGTGTGTTTCCGAATATCCCACACCGTATCATGAGATAAATCTTGCGACGATCCCGAACATGAAGGACACGTTCGGATGTCCGGTGGGACTGTCCGATCACTCCATGGGAAGCTGTGTTCCGGTCGCTGCGGTGACGCTGGGAGCCTGCATGGTGGAAAAACATCTTACGTTAAAGCGAAGTGACGGCGGACCGGACGGATCATTTTCCATGGAACCGGATGAATTCGGCAGTATGGTCACGGATCTGAAAAATGCAGGGGCGGCCCTTGGAAATGTAAGCTATGAGCTGACGGAGAGACAGAAAAAAAGCAGGGAACGGGGACGTTCGCTGTACGTTTCAAAGGATGTGAAAAAAGGAGAAATCTTCACGGCGGAAAATGTTAAATCGGTTCGTCCGGGATACGGGCTTCCGCCGAAATACTATGATACGATTCTCGGACGGAAGGCAACCCGGGATCTGAAAACCGGGGACGCTCTAAAGTGGGAATACATTTCAAATCTTTAAGATCGGGGAAGATCCATGAAAAAGGTGTTGTTCATCCGTGCAGACGGAAATGAAAAAATCGGGATCGGACATGTAATGCGCAGCATGACGATCGCTGCGGAGTTCAGAAGGAACGGATATGAATGCATCTATCTTTCGTCAGATCCGGCACCCACTGAGATCCTGAAAAAAAACGGGTATGACCTGATTCCGATCGCTTATGGGTATGAGGAGAAGTCAAAGGAAGAGGCGGAGGAGATCTGCCGTCTGGTCCGGGAACGTGGAGCGGATTATATTCTGGTGGACAGTTATTTTGCGGGGAATGATTACCTTTCCGTTCTCAGGACGGCTGCGAAGGTGATCGTTGTCAGCAGTGTAAAGCAGTTCCTGGATACGGATTACCTGATCAATGAAAATATTGCTGTTGACAGAGAGTATCTGAGTGGACTTTATTCCGGCAGCGGGGCAAAACTGTTGCTCGGAAGTGAGTATTCGATGATCCGCGAGGAGTTTGTTTGCCGGGAATACAGTGTCGCTGAGACTGTAAGAACCGTTCTTGTTACAACCGGAGGCGGTGACTATTATAATTTCATGGGAGGTTTTCTCCGGAGGATAAAAGAACGGAAGGACCTGGAGAATATCAGGTTTACATTTATTGTGGGAAATGTAAATCCGCATTACCCGGAATTACTTGAGGAGTCGGAACATCTGGAGAATGTGACGATTATCAGAAATGCTGATAATATGTCGGAGCTCATGATGGGATCAGATCTTGCAATCTCGGCAGGAGGCACGACAGTGCTCGAACTGGCAGTGATCGGTGTTCCTACGATGGCGATTTCCGTAGCAGATGATCAGAAGGCCGGTCTTTCTTTTATGCATGACGAGGGGATGCTTCTATATGCAGGTGATATCCGGGATGATTCATTCTGGGACAGGGTGATATTATACTTCGATGAGTTGATGACGGATCCCGTAAAAAGAAAAAGCATATCCGCAAAAGCCGGGGAAAGTGTTGACGGCTTCGGAATAAAAAGGATCTATCAGCAGATCACCGGGGATAAATGACAGGATATGGTCATAGAGTATTACAAGGGAGAATGAAATGGAAAAGCTGTTATTTGAAAGAACACGCTGTTTTTGGGGGAAAGCGGTACAACAGGGAAATCTGATCTATCCGAATGAGCATGTGATCCGTTTTATCAAAGGGAATTTTAAAAATGCTTCTTCAACAACAGTTCTTGATTTCGGATGTGGCGGAGGAAGAAATACGGTTGCCCTGGCTACGGAGGGCTACAGGGTTATCGCAATGGATTATACGGATACCGCGATTGAAATGACAACGGAAAAATGCAGGCTGATTCCCGATATAGATGTGACCGTACTGCAAAACGTGAATCTTGAGGTGCCGATCGATGCCGACAGCATTGATGCGGTAGTTGCGGACGGCAGCCTCTTCTATAACGAAAAAGAAAAAATAACGGAAATTGTTTCAAATCTGAAAAACGTCATGAAGAAGAATGCACTTCTTTGGGCTGATTTTCGAAAGACGGATGATTCTCTTTACGGAAAAGGACGGGAAATAGCGAAAGGCCTGTTTGAGTTGGGAGAGGGGACCGGTCGGGAAGGATGTACATATTATTTTGCCGGGGAATCCGATATCAGGGATATTTTCGGTGGTGCCGGCCTGGAACTGGTTTCAATCGATGATCTGAAATGCAGTATGAATAATCGCTCCATGACCGACAGCTGGTTTCATGTGGTGGCAAGAAAAAACTGACAGACTGTTCAGTCCGGTAGAACCGTGCAAAACCGGATAGGTACGATAAAACGGCGGAAGCGGATCGGTGAACGGACGGAGAGGAAAGGATCATCATGAAAATATGCCTGGCGCAGACCCCGGTTCTGTTTGAAGAAAAGGAAAAGAATATCGAGAAAGCCGGGGGGCTGATCCGTGATGCGGCAAAGGAAGGAGACGATCTGATCCTTTTTCCGGAAATGAGTTTTACGGGATTTTCCATGAATACAGGAAAGATCGGCGAATCACGGGAAGAAACGGTCGGAGTGATGAAGGAACTGGCTGCCGGATGCGGGATCAGTATCGGCTTCGGATGGGTCAGGAGAGAAGGAGATTCTTTTTTCAACTGCTATACGGTTCTGGGAAAAGACGGACAGAAGCTTTCGGAATACAGAAAGATCCATCCCTTCTCCTTTGCGAAGGAAGATCAGTTCTATCAGCCGGGAGACAGTATTTCCGTGTTTTGGCTGGAACAGATGAAATGCACTGCATTTATCTGTTATGACCTGAGATTTCCGGAACTCTTCCGGGCGGTCTGTGAGGAGGTTTCCGTGATCATCCTTCCGGCGAACTGGCCGGCGAAAAGAGCGGAGCATTGGAAAGCACTCCTTCGGGCACGGGCCATAGAAAATCAGGTATATATCCTGGGTGTGAACTGTTGGGGAGAGATAAACGGGATTTCCTATTCCGGTGACAGTTGTATCATTGATCCGGACGGAGAGGTCCTTTCCGTATTATCCGATTCGGAGGGGCTGATCAGATACGAACTGAAGGATGATGTGAAACGGTTCCGGGAGAGTTTCCCGGTGTTACATGACAGAAGACCCGGATTATATCCGGAGCTAAGCCGGGACAGATGAGACAGAACCCCCCGGTATGGAAGTTATAAGGAAAGGCAGAAACGGTAGACGCAAGGCAGCAGGACATAAGGCAGGGTGACCACATGAAGAAAGCATTATTCTGGATCAATATCATATCGGGTGCGATCTTACTGTTGCTGACAGTGCTGGCATTCTTTACGACCTTTGATTACAGGGGATCGGTTTATCAGGGAAAGCTGGATGCCAATGTGGGCTGGTTTTATGCGGATTCGGAAGGGAAAGCCACGGAAAAGGCAGCCACACTGGGTGATCCGCAGTATGACGAAAAGGAAACGGCAGTCCTGATCAAAAAAGTAAACGCGGAAGGACTTGCCGGAGGAGATCTTTGCTTTGTAAGCGCGAATGTTCGTTTCTGGATCTATCTGAATGATGAACTGATTTATGATTTTGATCCGGAAATGCGGGTTTATGCAGGCCTTGCATACGGAGATGAAATCCACGAAGTCAATATTCCCTATTTCAATGGGGATGCAACCATACGGATTGAGATAAAGAGACTGACGGATGGTATGTGGGGAGGCTTTGAACGGGCGTATTTCCAGAATTCGGCAAACTACCTGAAGGATATCATTCATGAGAATCTCTGGAAGATTATCCTCTCTTTCATTGTTTTTGTTATCGGGATCATGCTGATCCTTATGGCACTTGTTTTTGAGTACAAGACAATAAACCAGATCGAAACGATTTCCATCGGTGTGGTGGCAATGCTGCTGGCAGTATGGTCGAACTCGGGAACCTATATGCTGGAGACGTTTGCAAATGATCAGGGGATCCTGCGTCTGTTGAATTACGGAACCCTGATTCCGCTTCCGGTTGCGGGACTGTCTCTGGTTCTCTGTATTACCAGGAATCTGGAAGCAATTTCGATCCGGATCATTTCGGTGCTTGCGATCCTGAATGCGCTGATCCAAACGATCGGGATCGGATTCGGTATCTGTGATTATCATGACGTTTTGATCATTACCCATATCGTTTTCCTGCTGACGGTGATCTTTGCGATAGCGGAAGTGGTCAGTGCATTTAAGAAACACAGGATCGTGGAGCAGTCGCAGTTCCGGGTACTTATCACTTTCTCTGTAGTTGTCGTTACGGGGCTGATCGATCTCACATTCTATTATCTGGGAGACAGGAGAGATGTGGCCCGTGTGACGCGTGTCGGGCTGGTATTCTTTGTTGTATTCCTCTCGGTTCATGAGGTGGGTCAGCTGATCGAAATCGGCCGGAAGACTTCGGAAGCGGAGATCATGAAACGGCTGGCACATGAGGACGGTCTTACGAAGCTGGAAAACCGTCTGGCATTTACGGAGTATGAAACGGAACTTGCGATGCGGGGAGACGGACGATGCCTGATCCTGCAGCTGGATATTAATTTCCTGAAGAAAGTAAATGACGGATACGGACATGTGGAAGGCGACCGTATAATCTGCGGTGCGGCGGATGTGATCCGTGAAAGCTTTGGTTCCGCGGGGAGAACCTTCCGCACCGGCGGGGATGAGTTTATTGTTATCCTGGAAGGAATGGATTCCGGGAAATTACTGGAAACCTTTGAGAAAGAAGAGAAGCATTTTCTGGAACTGGTGGAAGCGTTTAATCAGAAGGAAGAACTTCCGGTACCCCTTTCGATCGCGTACGGGTATGCGGAGTACGTCTGTGGTTCCGGCAGTCCGGAGCAGCAGGAGCGGCTGGCGGATGCCAGAATGTATGAACATAAAAAGAAACTGAAAGCAGCGATGGTTTAATGGATAAATCAGGAGGTTGCGTATGAACAGAGTCAGAAAAAGAATTACAGCGGGATTCCTGGCCGGCGCCATGGCCCTCAGTATGTTTATGATATCCGGAAACAGGGCAGACCGTGTGGAAGCTGCAGGGATTCCGGTAAGAGAGACGACTGTGACCGAAGCCGGCGAAGGCAAGATATTGATCGGGCTGGAAGGGTTGGAACTGACCTCGGCCCAGGCGGATATCATTGAAGAGATCAATCGGGTAAGATGGGAAGCCTGCAACCCGAAGACAGAAGCGGATATGGTCCCGGATCCGAGAGACAAGACCAGAATGCTTACATCGGATGATTATGTGCCGATCCAGCTGGGTGTAAACTGCCAGAAGGCGGCTGTTATCCGGGCTGCGGAAGCGTCGGTTCTGATGGATCATATGCGGCCGAACGGAGCAAGATGCTCTACGGTCGGATCTTATTTCGGCGTAAGCTGTGCGGAAAATCTTGCCTGGGATTTTTTATCCAAAACGGCTATGGGTGGCTGGATCGATGAGAAGGATGACTGGGTAAACCAGGTCCCCGGGGCAATGGTAGGTCATTATACCACCATGATCAATCCAAATAATAAATATGTCGGGATCGCAACATTTAATCCTTCAAATGATTCGATCCTGTATGGCAGTTCCAGGCCGGACTGGGATTGTACCTCCGGCGAATTCTCCATGAGTGATGAACCGGTTCCGGCTTCAGACTATGCAACGGCACAGAATCATACCGTGATCCAGAAGATAGAGGTTCCGGTTTCGAATGTTACGGGAATGGACATCGTGGGAGATACCCTGATCAATGTGGGGACTGACGCGAAGATCTCGTTACAGGCAGATGTTACATTTACGAAAGCTGAGGGGAGTGTGGCAGAGAGTGTCACCTCAGGCTGTCCGGTTTATGACCATGTAAAATGGGAAAGCTCGGAGGAGTCCGTTATATCGGTTGATGCGGATGGAACGCTTCATGCCCTGGATACCGGAGAGGTTGAAATCACTGCAACCATAGGATCCGGTTCTTCCCAAAAGTCAGTTTCAAGAAAAATACTCGCGGTGCCGGCAGGAGTGACGGTTACCGGAGTGGAGGATCCGGAAACGGTTTATACGGAATCTACCGTAGCACCGACACTCAGTAAGACCGTAAAGGCATTGCTCAGCAATGGGTCTTCCGTCGATGTGGATGTAACATGGGGAACCTATAGCAGCAGCGATCTGCTGACGCATTATACAAGCAAAGAGTTTTCCGTGACCGGAACCGCACTGGGACAAACGGTTACCCAGAAGGTACATGTGAACCCGGCGGTCATCAAACGGATCTTCCCTGAGGTCTTTGACGGTGTTGATGCAAGTGGAAAAAACAAGTATAAGGAAATAGCAACCCTTACGGTTGAAAGCGGTGAGATGCCGGAAACCATCTATACCGGCGTTTCCCTTTCCAACGGATATACATGGACATATCCTTCCAGTTGGACGGTAAAACAGTATGTTACCTGGGATAAGGCAACCCTGGATCAGTATAAGAACCGGTTGGGCGGAGATTTTACGATCAATGGTACGATCGCGCTCGATTCGGATAACGGAAAGGTGGATTATCCGGTTTCCGTTCCGCTTCATGTAAATCCGGCGGTCGTGACAAATGTACAGATGGAAGATGCTGAGGTAACCACGGCCAGCGGAACCGCACCGGAATATCCGAAGGCTACCGTGACCTGGTCAAATACGGATGTGACATCTGAGGACATTACCTGGGCAGATGCGGAACCTTCGGAAGGCAGCCGGAAATATATGGCGCGGGAAGGCGGCGATTATGTCCTTACAGGAACCTATGGTTCGAAATCCTGTCAGCTGACGGTGCATGTGGAGCCTGCATATCCTGTGGGCGCATCACTTTCGGAACAGGAAAAAACAAAAACGGTAAACTGCGGGACCAAGGCGGAACTGGCGGAAAAGGCCACTGTAACCTGGTCCAACGGAGACGAAACGGAAGAATCGATCACCTGGGAGGAACAGGTGCCGGAAGAGTATTCCAGGATCGAAGGAAATACCTACGTCGTAACAGGTACGGCTAAGGGGAAAGAAGTAAAGACCACGGTCCATGTAAATCCGGCCACCATAGAGTCGGTGGAAGCTCTTTCGAAGGTGCAGACCGTGGAACGTGTGGCTCCGGTCATTCCGGCAACCGTAAAAGTAACCTGGTCAAACGGAGAGGTGACGAATGAAACGGTTGAATGGGATGCCATAACGGCAGGTCAGTACGCAGAACCGAATAAGGAATTTACGGTATCCGGCAGGGTTTATGATTTTGAGCAGAACAAAACAACCATAACCGTAGTCGTACACGTAAACCCGAGAGCTGTTTCCGGGATCGCATGGAAGACAGGAAGTCCAAAGACGGATACATCATACTACGCATATGATAAAGCGGATCTTACGGGAACGATCGTTGTAACCTATGACAACGGGGATACGGCTGAAGTTGACCTGACGTCCTCCATGATCACTACATTTGATCCGGACAGTCAGAGCAGCAGTCAGACGGTGACGATCACCTATACGGAGGCGGGCGTCAGCAAGACACTTACGGCAACCATGAAGCTGATCCGGAGAATCGGGATCCGGATCGATTCCGAACCGCAGATCAAAAAGTACATCGAGGAAGAGGAGTTCGATCCCACAGGCATCTCACTGGTGGAATTGCTGGACAATAATACGGAACGGGCGATTTCAGAGGATGAACAAAAGACCGCGGTTTACTCAGGCTATGATATGACACCGGAGTCCTATGGCGACCAGACGGTGACGGTGACGGTCGGAACATTCTCCGATACATTTACGATCAATGTCAGGAAGAAGACGATCCAGAAACTCCGTATCGTGAACTTCCCGTCAAAAATGAACTATGTGACCACCCAGCCGCTCGATATGACGGGGCTGAAGGTGAATCTGGTTTATGATAACAAGACCGAAAAACAAATCAGTGTAACCACGGATATGATCCGTGAAAATGTTGTATTCGGAGATGAAGACATTGATACGGGAGTACCGGCAAATACGGACACTGCAGGGAAACACAAGATCGATATCCTTTATTCCGAGAAAGAAGAGGAGGATGGAAAAGAGTATACCACCTATCTGATGATCTCCTTTGAGATCACGGTGGAGGAGAAGGTGGTTCAGTCAATTGAGTTTAAAACGGCTCCTTCCAGGACCTCTTTCCCGGAGGGGGATGTGACCTTTAATGATTTCAGTGATGCAACCCTGCTGGTTCATAATAACAATGATTATGACGAGATCGTTTCCATTTCGGAAGCAGTGATCTCGGGATTTGATATTGCTCAGATCGGAATTCAGACGGTTACGGTGTCCTATGGCGGAAAGAGCATGACATTTGAAGCGACTGTCCGTCAGAAGCAGGTGACAGGTGTTTATTCGGTTGCGCCCACACGGATCAGTTATACCGAAGGTGAAGTGATGGATCTGACCGGCGGTGAAGCGGTTATCTGCTATGATAACGGAACGGATGAACATGTGGCGTTCACGTCCGGTTCCACCCGGCTTTCGTTCAGCTTCGATGACGGATTTGATCTTTCGCAGGCCATGACCGAAGCGAAGAGAAATCTTGTCGTGAAATGGGACGATGAGGAGATCCTTCAGAAGAACGGAAAGAAGATAGAG
Source organism: uncultured Lachnospiraceae bacterium (assembly GCA_902796385.1). Lineage (GTDB taxonomy): Bacteria > Bacillota > Clostridia > Lachnospirales > Lachnospiraceae > Eubacterium_Q. Next base: position 6,574 of record CADBOV010000276.1, on the reverse strand, counting down.
ATCGATGTGATCCGGAAGATGCTGAAGAAGCTTCAGTGGAAGACCGGAAGCCCGACCAATGATAAGTCTTATTATAACTATGACAAAAAGGATCTGACGGGTACGCTGATCGCAACCTATGACAACGGCGATACGGAAGAAGTTGAGCTCACGCCTTCGATGATCACTACATTTGATCCGGACAGTCAGAGCAGCAGCCAGACGGTTACGATCACCTACAGTTATGCCGGTGTCAGTGTGACCATGGATGCTGTCATGAAGCTGGTGAAGAGAGCCGGGATCCGTGTGACAACATTACCGGACAAAACCGTTTATACCGAAGGCAATGCGCTGGACATCAGCGGGATCGGTATTTCCGAGGTGATGGATAATAAGGAGGTTCGTCCGCTTTCGGAGGAAGAGGCGAAAACGGCTGTAGTTACGGGATATGAATCCAGACCGAAGACCTACGGAGAACAGACGGTTACGGTTACGGTAGGAGAGTTCAGTGCCGGATTTAAGGTTACGGTAAAGAAAAGGGTCCTGACCGGACTGGAGCTTCTTGAAAATCCGGAACAGCTTACTTATGTGGAAGGCCAGCCGATCAATACGAACGGAATTAAGGTGCAGGCACATTATAACAACGGAGATGAAGAGGAGATCCGGGTCGGATCGGATATGCTGCGGGAAGGCGTGAAGATCGGTGCATCCACAGTAGATGAAGGAACACCGGCTTCCACGAAGGAAATCGGAACGCATACCATAGATGTGCTTTATTCGGAAGAGGATGCGGCCTCCGGTAAGAAGGTTGTCGGATATGTCAGCTTTGATATCGAAGTAATAAAGAAAGAGGTTCTGGAGATCTCCTTCGTAAAGGCTCCGACCAGGACTTCCTATCCTGAGCTGTATACCAAGTTTGATTACTTCGGGTATCCTCTGATCTATGCAAAATGCAATAACGGATACACGGAAAAGGTAAAGGTCACAAAGGCCATGATCAGCGGCTTCAGCTTAAGCAAGGTCGGGACGCAGACCGTTACCATTACCTACGGAGGAAAGAAGCTTACCTTCCGGGCAACCGTTACGAAGAAGAAGATCAAGAGCCTGGTGATGACCGCTCCGAAAAAGACGGTCTATGAGGAAGGGCAGAAACTGGCGCTTACAGGTTCGAAGATCACGGTGACATACAATAACGGACGGAAAGCCACGTATGCACTTTCCCTGAAGAACAAGAATATGAAGATCTGGTTTGCGGGCGGTATCAGTGCTTCCGCGAAGCTGACCCCCGGGAAAAAGACGCTGTATGTAACCTTCCAGGGAAAGACGGCCAAATTGAAGAACGGAACCCGTGTTGTGATCCGGGTAAATAAGAAACCCGTAAAATACTCCAATGAATGGGTAAAGGGTCTCTGGTACAACAAGGACGGTTCCCAGACCTATAAATATAAGCTTTCCTGGAAGCATAACAGCAAAGGCTGGTGGGTGGAAGATACCTCCGGCTGGTATCCGAAGAATCAGAAGCAGAAGATCGACGGAAAATGGTATTCCTTCGATGCAAAGGGCTATATGAAGTGACCGGAAGGGTTTTTGCGTGGTTTCCGGGGCGTAAACCGGAAGGGTCTGGTATGACTTGCTTTTTCGGTGGGATTATATTACAATCACTACTAAGTATGTGTAGATGAACTGAAGGAAGTGATTTTTAATGAGAGAGACAAATCATAATACACAGGATCTTGAGATCGTCAAGGAATCCTCGTACGAGGTTCCGGACATTCTGCGTCAGGTTTATGCAGCCTTGTCCGAAAAAGGATATAATCCGGTAAATCAGATCGTGGGTTATATCATGAGCGGGGATCCGACTTATATCACCAGTCACAGAAATGCACGAAGTCTGATCATGAAGGCTGAACGGGATGAGATCATAGAAGTCCTGATGGAGAACTATATCGAGACCCGGCTGAAGTAGGTGTTTTATGAAGATCATGGGATTGGATTACGGGACGAAAACGGTGGGCGTGGCACTCTCGGACGGGCTTCTTCTTACGGCACAGCCGTATGAGACCATTACCAGAGAGCGGCCTGCCCAGCTTCGGAAGACGCTTCAGAGACTGGAAGCGATCATTGCTGAGGAAGAAGTGTCCGAGATCGTTTTGGGACTTCCGAAGAATATGAATAATACCGAAGGGGAGCGCGCGGAGGAAACCAGAAGCTTTAAAGAGCAGCTGGAACGAAGAACGCTTCTTCCGGTACATCTTGTTGATGAACGACTTACGACCATGGAGGCAGACCGGATCCTGGAGGAAACCGGGGTTGCGCATTCCGGCCGTAAGGAACATATAGATAAAATGGCTGCAGCCATTATTCTGCAGACGTATTTGGATTCCCGCGCCGTAGAAAAGGAACGGGACTGATCAGGAGGATAACGTGACAGAAAAACAGATGCCGGTGAAGATCATTCCGCTTGGAGGTCTGGAACAGATCGGAATGAATATCACGGCGATAGAGTATAATGATACGATCATCGTAGTGGATTGCGGACTTTCCTTCCCCGATGATGATATGCTTGGAATCGATTTGGTCATTCCGGATATTACCTATCTCCAGGAAAACCGGAACAAGGTCAGGGGACTTGTGATAACACATGGCCATGAAGATCATATCGGTTCGATTCCCTATGTGGAAAAACAGTTGAATATGCCGATCTATGCTACGAAGCTTACCATGGGTCTGATCGAGTATAAGCTGGGAGAACATGGAATCCTGAATGATGTTCAGCGCCAGGTGGTAAGTTACGGCCAGACCATCAAGTTCGGACCGATCCGTGTGGAGTTTATCCGCACGAATCATTCCATTGCGGATTCAGCTGCACTGGCTATTTTCACACCCGCGGGAACCCTGGTTCATACAGGGGATTTTAAGGTGGATTATACACCGGTCTTCGGCGGCGTGATCGATCTGCAGCGGTTTGCGGAACTGGGGAAGCAGGGAGTGCTTGCCCTGATGGCGGATTCGACAAATGCCACAAGAGAGGGCTTTACCCCGTCGGAGCGGACGGTCGGTAAGACATTTGATCATCTGTTTGATGATAATGCAAATCACAGACTGATCATTGCTACATTTGCATCGAATGTGGACCGCGTCCAGCAGATCATAAACTCGGCGTATAAATATAAACGAAAAGTGATCGTGCAGGGAAGAAGCATGGAGAATGTCATTTCCATTGCTTCGGAGCTTGGCTATCTTTCCATTCCGGAGAATACGCTGATCGAGATCGATGCAGCGAAGAATTATCCGGATGAACAGCTGGTCTATATCACGACCGGAAGTCAGGGAGAGAATATGGCGGTGCTGTCCAGGATAGCAGCGTCCATTCACAATAAGATATCCATTAAACCGGGAGATGTGGTCATCTTTTCTTCCAGCCCGATCCCGGGAAATGAAAAGGCGGTTTACCGCGTGATCAACGAACTGGAGCAGAAGGGCGCAAAGGTTATCTATCATGATGCCCATGTGTCCGGGCATGCCTGCCAGGAAGAACTGAAACTGATCTATGCACTCACGAAACCGAAATATTCGATCCCGGTGCATGGAGAATACCGCCATCTGAAGCGTCATGCGGAACTGGCTGTTGAGATGGGGATCCCCCGTGAAAATGTAAAGCTGATCAAATGCGGGGATGTGCTTTCCGTATCTGCAGATACATTTGACGTGACGGGAACGGTTCCCGCCCAGGGTGTTCTGGTAGACGGACTGGGAGTCGGTGATGTGGGAAATATCGTTCTTCGTGACCGGCAGCACCTTTCGGAGAACGGCCTGATCGTCGTGGCGCTTACGCTGGAGCACAGCAGCAATCAGCTTCTGGCCGGTCCGGATATCATCTCCAGAGGGTTTGTATATGTCCGCGAATCGGAGAGTCTTCTGGAAGACTGCCGTGTGGTTGTGGAGGAAACGCTGGAGGAGTGCCTGATGAGAGGCTTGTCCGACTGGTCCAGGATCAAAGGAAAGATCCGGGATGAACTGGGTGAGTTTTTATGGAAGAGGACGAAACGAAGTCCGATGATTCTGCCTATCATATCGGAGGTATGAAAAAATGGATGAGATCCTTGAGGCGACCCGACGAATCAATCAGCTTCTGAAGGAGTCAAAGGAATATAAAAGGTTTGTATTTGCAAGAAGCGCGCTCAGCTCCAACTCGGAAATGTATCAGCGGGTAAAGGAACTGAAACAACATTACAGGGATGTACAGACCTATTGGGAAGGAAATCCGTATGACGAGATCTACCGGATGTGCCAGGAGCAGGATGAACTGCTGCATAACTCGGTAGTGAATGAATATCTGAGAGCGGAGAGTGCTTTCAGCCGGCTGATCCGGAGGGTTGTTGATGAAGCGGCAGCGGGCTTTGATATGGAACTGGATTAATCTGCTTTATGCAGGGTAGGAGGCTGTGTTTTGGCAACCAAAAAGAAAGTAAAAACAGCATATAAGACCGAAAGCAGATTGAAAGCGGCTTTGTTCTATGCGGTGGAGATCCTTTTGGATATCATGATCGTTTATGTGATCGTCCGGGGATTCTCGGTTGCATATTCCTTCTCTTATGAGGTGTTCAGCGATTCGGCGAAAAACAGGAGTGATACGACATACGTGGTTGTTAACATCCAGCCGGATTTCACCACATCCTCCGTTTCGGAGCTTCTTTATGATAAGGGTGTGATCAAGAATAAATATGTCATGATGGCAAAGATCAAGCTGAACGGAGCGGGAAGTGAGATCAAGGTCGGTAAATACGGACTTTCCCCGTCCATGACATATAACGAGATCCTCCAGATCATCACCTCGGGTGTTGCGGTCAGTGGAAAAGACGGAGACGGCAGGGATTCTTCCGGAACCGGAAACAGAAAACTGACGACGGAACCCACGGGAAATACGGAAGTCACGACGGAAGCCGTGGAAGGCTCCGATGGGGGAGAAGACGGACAGGGAGATGATTCTTCTGACGGGGATTCTTCAGATGAAGGGTCAGATGATGAAGGGTCAGATGATGAAGGGTCGGATGACGGAGAGTCGGATTATTGATCGGGTAGTACGATAAAAGGAGCAAACTGGGAGGTAGTTATGCAGGATTTTGACCGGATACGTTCGTTTATCCTGTCCTACGGGAAGGATGAGGACGGTCAGCTTGGCAGTATCTATTCAGATGCCATCAGTCGAGGGGTGCCTGTGATCCGACCGGATATGAAGGAGCTGTTGAAGCTCCTTCTTCTTTTGAAGAAGCCGGAGCATATCCTGGAGATCGGAACAGCGGTAGGATTTTCGGCACTGTTTATGTCGGAAAACAGACCGGAAGCAAAGATCACAACCATGGAACTGGATCCGGACAGGGCGGCGGAGGCAAAAAAGAATATCCGGGAGGCGTCAAAGGAAGACAGGATCCGGGTGCTTGAAGGGGATGCGGCAGAACTGCTGGGTTCGCCGGATTCCTGGTTTGATGGTCCTTATGATCTTATCTTTATCGATGCTGCGAAGGCACAGTATAAAGAATATTTTGAGAAGGCACGGCTTCTGGCGGCACCGGAGGGGATGATCGTTTCGGATAATGTGCTGCAGGACGGGAGCATCATGGAGTCACATTTTCTTGTGGAAAAAAGAGACCGGACCATTCATGACCGGATGCGGGAATATCTTAAAATGCTGACCGGTACGCCGGGGCTGACAACGGATATCCTTCCGGTGGGGGACGGAGTTGCCATCACTATCTTGGGCAGCCCGGAGGGCGCCGGTCAAGATAATGTATAAGACAGGAGCGGTTATTTGGATGTTCCGGATCCGGAACAAAGAGTGAGGAGACGATACAGAATGGAAAAAAAGAAACCTGAGCTTCTGCTTCCGGCAGGAAATCTTGAGAATCTGAAGCTGGCCATTCGATATGGCGCGGATGCGGTTTATCTGGGAGGACAGCGGTTCGGACTGCGTGCAAAAGCGGATAATTTTACAACGGAAGAAATGGCAGAGGGCGTGAGATTTGCGCATGACAACGGGGCAAAGGTATATCTTACGGTAAATATCTTTGCGCATAACGGGGACATCGAGGGACTTAAGGCGTATTTCGAAGAAATAAGGGAGATCCCGTTTGATGCCCTTCTTATCTCGGATCCGGGGGTGCTGCTTCTGGCAAAGGAACTGCTTCCGGAACGGGCGGTCCATATCAGTACCCAGGCGAACAATACAAATTACATGACCTGGGAGTTCTGGAAGAAAATGGGTGCGGAGCGTGTTGTGGCAGCCAGGGAACTTTCGTTAAAGGAAATCAGTGAGATCCATGAGAGGATGGGAGATGCAATGGAGATCGAGGCGTTTATCCACGGAGCCATGTGCATATCCTATTCGGGCCGCTGTCTGCTTTCTTCCTATTTTACGGGAAGAGATGCGAACCGGGGAGCCTGCACCCAGCCCTGCAGATGGAAATATGCGGTGATGGAGGAGAGCAGACCGGGGGAATACCTGCCGGTGGAAGAGGATGAGAGGGGAACCTACATTTTCAATTCCAAGGATCTTTGCATGGTGGATCATATTCCGGAACTTCTGGATGCGGGGATC
>CADBOV010000275.1 GCA_902796385.1 uncultured Lachnospiraceae bacterium | reverse complement strand
TCATATTGTCGCTCATTCTGATTTGTACCTTTCCGCCTCTCACGGATTCGTGCAGTATCCGCTCTTGTTGAAGCTGTAGGACTTTCCAGCGATGATGTAGGCCTTTGATTTTGCGTACCAGCCGGAGGTATCGCCGAACCACCAGCCCTTGCTGTCCTTGTTCCAGCTGCCCTTCGGCTGATAGGTCCATGCACAGTTGGATCCAAGCCAGTAGTAGCCCTTAACCCATTCATTTTGGGCTGCATATCCATCCGCCTTGAAGTAGTACCACTTTCCGTCGATCATCATCCAGCATTTCTTAAGGTAGGATCTGTCCGCCAGCTGATACCACCAGCCCTTGCTGTTCTTCTTCCAGCTTGCCTTGCCCTTGTCGCTGCGGGCACCGCTCTTCGTCAGATAATATCCGCTGCGATAAGCATTCGCCTCCATGTAACCCTTCTCATTGAAATAATACTTCTTGCCGTCAATGGTTGCCCACCGGCTCTTCAGATAGTTCCCCTTGCTGTCCACGTACCGCTTTCCACCCGTCACGGTTTTCCACTCCGCCTTGTATGGATGGGTCGAGTTGCGGAAGCCGTCCTTACCGTAGTAAATGCCGTCCACCCACTCGTCGCTGCAGGCCTGCGTTCCGAACTGCGGAATGGTATCTGCCTTAATGCCGGTAAATACGTAGTATCCCTCCTCTTCGGGATTCTGACCCATGACATAGCAGACTCCGTCATAGGATGCAGTCATGAGATTCTGCGTCGGCCGCCAGGAAAGCAGTTTATTCTGTTTCGTTGCCTTCTTTCCGTCATAGGACAGAAGGTAGTTGTCAGTCACCACGGCACCGTCACTGCCCTTTATGACCGGACCGAAGATAAGGAGTCCGTTCTTCGTGGCAACGAAGTCACCGTAGGCAAGTGCATTCTTATCAATCTTGCCAAGCTTTGAATCCAGAACGGAGAATTTATCTGATGAAAATGTATTTCCCTTCGGTGTCAGGATGTGATATACGATAGAGCCGGAAAGGTCCTCGCCCGTCATTACATAGACGGTTCCGTCCGGCGCCGATGCCACCATCGGTCTCCGCTCACTGAGGGATGCTGCATCCTCTTCCAGTTCCGTCAGTTTCATGGTTGTAGGATCCAGCCGCCGGATCGGGGTGATCGACTGCTCCGATTTCAGATCCCCGTAGTTTGCTTCCGTTCCACCCACCAGGAAGATGCCGTAACCGTTATTGATCAGCCGGACCTTCTTTTCGTAGGCGTACTTGTTTGTTACTTTCCAGGTCACCTTCTTTGTTTTCGGGTCAAATGTACCGAGCACGGTTTTATCATGCATTTCGTCATCTCCCGTGAAAATGATCTTCCCGTTCCATGCAGTAATGCCGTCCGTTGCTGTGTAGGTCTTGTCTGTAAGTACTGTCTCCCATTTCTTTGTACTGATCTGATACCGATAGATCGTGGTTCCGCCTTCCACTCCCGATGCAAAAGCATACAGGTATCCGTTCATAGCGATCAGGGACTTCACCGTTCCCTTGTAGAAGGCCTCATATTTCTTCTTTGCCTCGTTACTGATGGAATACTCTCCCGTTGCCGTAACCTTGCTGCCCGGAAGCGGAAGACGCGGATAAAGGTTCGCTGCCTTTCCGACCCGGAAATATCCATGGCCGGAGCCCTTCTCTGATGTGATCTCGATCACATTTTCACCTGCCGTATAATCTTCCGGAAGTTCTGCCGTGATCTTCTCATCCGACCAGGTCTTTACGGTACATGCTTTTCCGCCGACCGTGATGGTTCCCTTGGATTTCCCGAAGAAGTATCCTTCTACGGTGATTGTCTTTCCTTCCACGCCTGCCTTCTGGGGCACCGGTACGGTATCACCTGCGATTGCCTTGTCCAGACGGAAGATACCGCCGGACAGACATTTATCGGACAGCCCGTCTACCTTCTCTACGCTTCCCGTAACCCTGGCTGCAAGCTTGTCAGCCGGATCATTCGGATATACCGCTGCAAGAACCGCTACGGATCCGGTTACCATCGGAGCTGCCATGGAGGTTCCGTTCCATGACTCATAATTCTCAAGTGCGGAGGTAAGGCGTATAAGTCTCAGATCAAATTCGATGGGTACGCTCGTTTCCTCTCCGTAACCCAGCATATATATTTCAAAACGCAGACGTACATTTTCCTTTGTATAATCTTCTGTCATCGATGAATAGCGGAATCCGACCTGATTTAATCCGGGCTTCAGATCATAGCTATGGGAATCAACCTTAAGCTCTTCCTCTCCGTCTTCTTCATAAACCGTACAATCGAAGCAGACCTTCTTATCCGAATAAATCTCCAGATAACCACCCTGCGCGTCTTTAATGCTTGGCAGCTTCTTTGTCATAAGATCCACTCTCAGTTCCGTGGGTTTTGTCGCTGCTACATGAAGGACATTTTTCCCGTCAGGGGCAGTCTTGATCGACATAGATGCGTCTTGTACTTCCAGACCGAACACCGGATCGGATACCGTATCCTTTTCCGAAAAATCCGTTTCATAAGTCACATCACCTGTGGAATAAACCGGAGTGCTGGCTGTGGGACGGCCTGTCTGCATGATGACCGTTGACCAGATATCATTGCCCGGCGCAAATACGTCCACATCTCTCACACCGTAATTACTGAAGGATGCCATTTTTCCGTCTTCATCACTTGCCCCGATCACCAGGGAATTCGAAGGCTGACCCGTGAAAACGGATGTGGAGTTCGCCGTTGACATATCCCGCTTATCATTTCCGGCTGAATATACGCAGACGATACCCAGTTTTCCGGCTTCCTGCACCAGCAGCGTATTTGTCAGAGTCTGCATACGCCGGCTGTAGGAATTGTTCGTTGCCACGATATTTACGCCGGCTTTCTTTGCCGCCAGCACATACATGTATCCGCGGACGATGGCATCCTCCGGGTAGTTGCCCTGCTCGTTTGACACCTTGACTGCCATCAGCTTTGCGCCGCAGGCAACACCGCTGACGCCGGATTTGTTCCATTCCGCCACCATGATTCCGGCACAATGTGTACCGTGCCCGAACTCATCTATGGGATCCTTTGTATCATAAATGTTTCCGCCATAGGACTTGTATGCAGAATTATAACCATAGGTTCCGCCGCCCATTGCGACAAGCTCCGGATAGTCCAGACCCTTGTCCCACATGACATTCTTCAGGTCCTCATGCTTATAATCCACACCGCTGTCAATGAGAGCGATAACCTGCTCCGAGGTAACCACCGGAGGAGTCGGGGTTGAACCACTGTAGGTGTTCCAGCCGTCCGCGCCGATTCCGTAGGTCGTAGTCTCGCCCCACTGAAGGTCGGTATAGTCTGCCGACTGCGGAGTGGAAATGTAGTTCGGCTCCGCATAAAGCACATCATCTCTCTCACTGAGTTCTGCGATCAGTTCCTCTGTGGTCTGATCATCCGAGTGGATGAGCGTAATCATTCCCGGGATGGGATCTGCTGCAGTCTCGTCGATGGTCGCGGTTTCCTCGTCGGTTACTGCATCGGTTGCTTCTCCTGCGGTCTCGTCGATGGTCGCAGTTTCTTCGTCGGTTGCTGCTCCCTCGTCGGTTGCTGCACTTGATGTTTCATCGGCCGCTGCACTTGCATCTTCAACTGCAAGAAGTGCTTCCGCCTCATCGACGCAGCTCTCCTTCTCCAGGATTTCCTCGACTTCGTCTTTTACCTTCTCTTCCGATTGACCGGCAGAGATATCCTCCGTCTTAAAGCAGACGATTGCCTCACCCTCGACATACGCCGGCTGCTCTCCGGCATCCGTTGTTTCGGGCTGCTCCAACTGCTTTCCCGTCTCCGCATACACTGACGCCCCGGTTTTCTCCATCGTCTTAGCATACGCCGGAGCGTAGCTTCCAAAAGAACCGGCAGCCATTGCCAGCACCATCAGACCTGCAAACCATTTCCTTGTTTTTCTCATCTTTTTCTCCCTGTTTCATCCCAGTTTCAGTATTTCACACCTTACTGTTTCAGTATTTCACTCTTTCATCCGAACGGATTCTCCATGCTATACTGCAGGGTATATGTCCGGTCGCCCCGTTGAACGGCTTCACGGATCGCACCGATCTCTTTTTCAATGTCCTCCGCTTCCGTATATACCCCCAGCAGAACCGAATGCTCGCCAAATGCCGTGATACTGTCGATCCCGTTCAGTACATATTTCGGGCCTTTTCCGGGATCAAGTATCGTTGAGGTTTTGATTGACAGACATCCGATCATATTCCTCTGATCCCGTGACAGGATCACGATCATCGATTGCTTATCTTCCGGTTTTTCACTT
>CADBOV010000274.1 GCA_902796385.1 uncultured Lachnospiraceae bacterium | reverse complement strand
CCGGATCACGGAGGGGGAGGCCCTGGTGCGGTCGGATATGATCTCTTTTGCTGCGGAACAGCTGGGTGAAAATGTACCGGAGCCTTTTTACAAGGGTTTCCCGGAGAGCGTTCGTGCGCTTTCCAGAGACCAGCTGATCTTTGACCAGCTGATCCATTACTTCATCACTTATGGGCGCGGAGATTTTTCGGAGGCGGGACATTCCCTGTTCGAAAAGCAGATGGAGCGGGCGGCATTTAATGAGAATGCGGAGATCCGGGACTTCCGGATCGTGACGGAGAAAGAAGCCGAAGCACTTCTTGCTGAGATGACGGACGGGCTTCTGGCAGGTACCCGCCCCATCAGTGAGTTCCAGTTCGATATGATCAAGGAGTTTATCCTGACCTATGACCATAAGGTAAAAAAGGTTGCTTCGAAGGATACGGCAACCCTGCTTCTTCTGTATACCAGAGATCTGCGATTCGCGGAGTTTCTGTCTCTTTCGGATGTGATCCGGCTTGTGGATGCACTGAATTACGAAGATTACAAAAACGAGGATCTGAATCAGCTGAACCTGAGGAATCAGGACAGGAAGTTTATCACGGCTCTGATCCATAAACTCTTTTCACTGGGTCGCTGCAATGTGCGGACCTGCTACGAAAAGAAGAAGACATGGAACGGACTGCTGCATCATTTGCATTTTAAGGCAGGAAATGAAAAGGAACAGGAGTTCCTGGATGCCATGCGCGGACGGAAGAATGCGTCGGTTTACTCTGACTTTGAGTGGGCCATGGCTGACGGAGATATCGTAACGGCATTTGACCTGTTGAAGAAGGAAAAGGGATCTGCAGCCATTCTCCGGAACCTGAACTATATCGTCAGTCGCTGTAAGAAGATGGATGATATGGAGTATGTGATCCGGAATCTGGATACGGACAATATCATCGTTCTGCTTCAGCTGATCATCGCTTATTCGAACTATGACAGGAAACAGGCGGCCCGTACCTTTGTATTTACAAAACATAACAAGCTGAGGATCCATCAGGAGACTGATGAAGAGATGAAACGGCGGAAATCACGTATTACGGTCGGTCAGGCCGAAATGCTTACGGAGGATCTGCGCAGCAAACTCCGGCACTGCCTGAAGGAAAAACTGGGCAAGGTATACATTGATCAGGAAATGCAGCGTTATGCACTGCCTTTGCAGGAAACTGCTTCGCAGGGCGGTTTTGGTGTGCTGACCCGTGGGACAAGGCTCCCTATCGGAGAGACGAAGAAGCTGCGTGCTTTTACCTACTGGGAGAAGGTGAATGACATTGACCTTTCCTGCTTTGCCATCGATACGAAGGGGGATCGTCGGGAGTTTTCCTGGAGAACCATGGCCGGAAACCAATCCGATGCCGTCACCTATTCCGGTGATGAGACCAGTGGATTTAACGGCGGTTCAGAGTATTTTGATATCGATCTCGAAAAGTTCCGTGAGAAGTATCCGAACTACCGGTATATCATTTTCTGTGACAATGTTTTCTCGAGAGTCGACTTTAACGAGTGCTTCTGTAAGGCCGGTTATATGCTGCGTGATATCGATGACTCCGGCTTTATTTACGAGCCGAAGACCGTGCAGTCCTCCTTCCTTGTGAATTGCAAAAGCACCTTTGCCTATCTGTTTGGAATTGATCTTAAGACCAATGATTTCATCTGGCTGAATATGGCAAGGAACAGCAGGGCACAGGTGGCGGGAGATACGGACATGCGCTTCCTTACCGACTATTTCCATATCACTGATGTGATGAATGTCTATGACTTTTTCCGGCTGATGGCAACGGAACTTGTTTTTGATCCTTCCAAGGCTGATGTGGTAGTTACAAACAGGACCATCGAGGTTCCGGAAGGGGTGGAAGTCATCCGTGAATATGACTTCGAAAAGATGATTGCTCTCATGAATTAGCTGTTCCTGAATTGTTTTGAAAAATATTCTTGACATTCAGTGGACTACCCATTATAATAACAAAAGTGCTGATTCGAGAGCACTTTCGGGATCTTAGCTCAGCTGGGAGAGCATCTGCCTTACAAGCAGAGGGTCATAGGTTCGAGCCCTATAGGTCCCACGAAAAACTGTTAAACAGTTTTGCCCCGGCGACGCCGGGTATTTTTTCGGAAATCGTATCGGTTTCCGTTATGGCGGGATAGCTCAGCTGGCTAGAGCACACGGTTCATACCCGTGGTGTCGAGGGTTCAAGTCCCCCTCCCGCTACTT
>CADBOV010000273.1 GCA_902796385.1 uncultured Lachnospiraceae bacterium | reverse complement strand
GATGGGATACTCGGCACGTACATAGAAGTAGCCTTCCTTTGCACCGATGGCATAGCCGGCGATCATCATACCCTCGATCACGGCCAGCGGATTTCCCTCTAAGATGCTTCGATCCATGAATGCACCCGGGTCACCTTCGTCACCGTTGCAGACTACGTATTTTTCATCGCTTTCCACATTTCTTGCGAACTGCCATTTCCGGCCGGAGGGGAAACCTGCGCCGCCACGTCCGCGGATACCGGAAGCAAGAACTTCGTCGATCACTTCCTGCGGAGTCATGGAAAGCGCGCGGGTAAGACCCTTGAATGCGCCGGCACCCAGTGCCTCGGAAATGTCTTCCGGGTTGATCTCGCCGCAGCTGTGGAGAGCTACACGGCGCTGCTTCTTATAGAAGTTGATATCGTCCTGCTTTGTAACCTTCTCGCCTGTGGCGGTGTCTTCATAAAGCAGACGGTAAACAACGGAATTGTTCATGATATCGGTGTGGATGATTTCGTCCACATCCTCGATCTTAACCAGACGATAGAGTGTATCCTCCGGATAGATCTTAACGAAAGGTCCCTGGGAACAGAAACCGAAACAGCCGACGATATTTACCGTCACCTTATCGGAGAGCCCTTTCTTTGCCAGCTTTTCCTCAAAGCGTTTCTTGATGTCCATGGAATTGTTGGACAGACATCCGGTTCCTCCGCAAAGAACGATGTGTCTCTTTCCGTCGGCACCGCTGAACTTGTCATCCATGGCCTTTGTGCAGGCAGCTACTGTTTCCTTCAGTGCTTCCGGGGAAGCAATCTTACCGAGTTCACTCATACTTTCACCTCCCCTGCATGTTCTGCATCCTGATAGGACGCAACGATATTATGCACATCCGAAACGGAAACCTTCGGATATACCTTGCCGTTGATGCTGACAGCCGGAGCAATTCCGCAAGCTCCGATACAGCGAAGTGCATCGATGGTGAAAAGTCCGTCCTCGGTGGTCTGACCGGGGCCGATTCCCAGCTGCTCGGAGAACTTGTCGATTACCTGCTGGGCACCCTTAACGTAGCATGCGGTACCGAGGCAGCAGCCGATGACATATTTTCCTTTCGGTTTTAACGAGAAGAAAGAATAGAAAGTAACGACTCCGTAGATTTCGGCAACGGAGATGCCGGTTTCTTCCGAAACAACCTCCTGAACCTCCAGCGGGATATATCCGTACTCATTCTGGATATCGCTGAGGATCATCATGAGAGGTGTTTTTTCATCCTTGTAACGGGAACAGATCTCACGAATCTGAGCTTCTGCAACTGGCTGTAATTTCCCCATAAGAATTCCTCCTGAAATAATATGATAAGACTCTTCTATAATAACAAAACTGAAGGAAATTCACAAGGATTATTCAAGGAAAGAGGGCTTCATTTTCAAGGGGTATCATGGTATGATGGTAAGGGTTTGCAGACGGTCGGACAGGAGAAGATCATGAGAAAAAAGATCAGGAAAAGAATCGTATTCAGAGGGCAGGTGCAGGGCGTCGGTTTCCGGTGGCATGCAAAAAATGCGGCCGCGGCGCTGGGACTTACCGGCTGGGTGCGAAATGAGTATGACGGTTCCGTGACCATGGAGGTGCAGGGGACCGAGGATGAGATCAGAAGAATGATCATGGAGATTCAGGCGGGACGCTATATCGACGTGCAGGATATGGATGTAAAAAACATTGAACCGTCGGAGGAGGAACGCGATTTCCGCGTCCGGTCCCGGTAGCATCGGACATGATATGATGATTGACGAAAGCACGTTTTTTAGGGTAAAATATTGGAGTATGTATTTGAATCAATCAGGTGGTGAGGTACCAAAATGAGAAATAAAAAATATCCATACTATGAGAATCCGGAAATCCGTGATCTGAAGGATCTTCTGGCGGTCAAGGCAGAAGCGCATCCGGAGAAAGCCGCAGTCGTATATCCGGTTGACGGCGGAGAGATGACGAAGGATTACATCGATCTCTATAACGATGTAAATGCCCTCGGAACCTGGATGTACGGACGTAAGCTCCAGGGAAAGAAGATTGCGATCATCGGAGAGAATTCCTATGAGTGGCTCGTTACATTTCTTGCAGCCATCAACGGCGGAAATGTGGCAGTTGCCATCGACAAGGGTCTTCCGGAGGATGAGATCCAGACACTTCTCAAGACTGCGGAATGTACCGTGATCATGGTCAGCGGCTCCTGTAAGTCGAAGATCAAGAAGAAATCCGGACGCCGCATTTACTGTATGGATGATTTTGAGGCATACCTGGAAGAGGGACGCGGACTGCTGCGGAAGGGAAAGACGGAATTCCGTAAGTACAACATCCAGCTGGATAAGACGGCGGCGATCCTCTTTACCTCCGGTACGTCGGGCTTCAGCAAGGGCGTGGAACTGACCAACCGGAATATCGCATTTGAGATCAACAATACCTGCAAACTGTTCCGTCTGGACGGAAATGTACTTGCAGTACTTCCGTTCCATCATGCCTTCGGTCTTGTGGTCGGTATCCTCATGGTACTGTATTACGGCCAGACCGTATTTATCAATAAGAGTCTGAAACAGGTGAAGAACAATATGGAGGAATTCGGTCCGCAGACCATGTTCCTGGTACCGCTGTTCGTGGAGTTCTTCCACCGTCAGATCTGGGCTGAGATCCGGAAGAGAAATAAGGAAAAAGCATTTAAGACACTGATGAAGAGTACCAACCTGATCCGGAAGGTGGGTATCGATGTAAGAAAACTCACCTATGATTCCATCCGGAAGGTATTCGGCGGAAACCTGCAGTATATCATCTGCGGTGGCGCGCCGCTGGATCCCATGTATGTGGAAGAGTTCCGTACCTGGGGAATCGAGATCCTGAACGGATACGGAACCACTGAGTGTTCTCCCTGTACCGCAGTTAACCGTCCGTTCCATCATCTGGACGGCTCCGTAGGACAGATCGTTCCGGGCATTGACGCCCGCGTGACGGATGAAGGAGAGGTCGTCTTCCGCGGAGATCTGGTCATGAAGGGATATTACAATGATCCGGAAGCAACGGACATGGTTTTGAAGGACGGCTGGTATCATACGGGAGACCTGGGACATATTACGGACGACGGCTTTATCGTGCTGACCGGACGGAAGAAGAACCTGATCATCCTCAGCAACGGCGAAAACATTTCCCCGGAGGAACTGGAAATGGATCTGGCCAGGGATGAGGCGGTTCAGGAGGTTCTGGTTTACGACGAACAGTCCAAGATCGTTGCGGAGATCTTCCCGGATGAAGCACATATGGGCGATCAGGCGTATTTCGATGCGTTGAAGGATAAGGTGAATAAGGGACGGCCGCTGTATAAGCAGATCGTCCGCGTGAAGCTGAGAGAAGTGGAATTCATCAAGAACGCAAGTATGAAGATCGTACGCCATAAGAATATTTTTCCTTCATCAGACACCTGAGAAAGAATCAAGTTAAGGAAACTGATCAGTCGGGCGGCCTGCCCGGCTGATTTTTTGGGAGAATGAAAATGAGACAGAAGATCACGGTCGGTCTTTTATTTGAAATGCTCATGATCACGGTGGGTGCGGTCATTGCCGCATTTGCCATTGAAGAGTTTCTGGTGGGATGTACGATCCTGGACGGAGGCGTGGTGGGTATTGCCATCATGGGAACAACACTGTTCAAGATTCCGCTGGGTCTTCTGACGATCCTTCTGAACATACCTTTTCTGATCGTGGGTTTCCGGAAACTCGGAAAGAGGTTCATCATTAAATCCGCCTATGCCATGGTGGTATTTTCCGTTGCGCTTGAGATCTTCGCGCCTCTGAAAATATGACGGAGGAATATCTTCTGGCGGTTTCCTTCGGCGGTGTGATCCTCGGAGTCGGAGTCGGGATCGTGATCAAGTTCGGAGGATGCCTGGACGGAACGGAAACCGTGGCGATCCTTCTGAACCGGAAGTTTAAGGTGCCGGTGGGGAAGGTTGTGCTGATCTTTAACGTGGTGATCTTTTCCGCGGCCGGATTCTTCTTCGGATTTGACCGTGCCATGTACAGTCTGCTTACCTACTTCATCACATCCAGGGTGCTGGATATCGTGGAGAACGGTACGGATCAGGCAAAGGCAGCCATGATCATAACCAATGATGCAAAGCAGATCGCGGAGCAGATCTATAAACGCCTGGGACGGACCGTCACCATTATGGAGGGAGAAGGACTGGTCAGCGGTAAGAAGGTTATCCTTTACTGTGTTCTGACCCGTTTCGAGGTGCGTGAACTCCGGGAGATCATAAATGCGGTGGATTCCTCGGCGTTCATTGCCATAAGTGATGTGTCCGAGATCATCGGACGTCATATCAAAAAGACAGAGGATATCCTGCCAAAAAATTAACGTTGAAAACAAGAAGGGTTTTGTTATACTTTTTACAT
>CADBOV010000272.1 GCA_902796385.1 uncultured Lachnospiraceae bacterium | reverse complement strand
ATCCCCAGATTTGTGAAAATGGTTTTCGCATACTGACCGGCCGGAACACTTTCGATCTCTCCGAGGCCGATCATTTTCACATCATCCCTGGTAACATCGTTGAAGGATGTGAGAGAAACAGCGCCCTCCTTCGGTGCAACAAGAACCACCTTATTTTCCAGAAGATCCGTAATGGTATCCTCCATCATAAGACTCTTCTCCTTCAGCGCCTTCATCTGCTTTCCTGATGCGGAAATGAAAATGTCAGCCGGTGCGCCTTCCTCAATCTGTGTCTGCAATGCGCCGGATCCGGCATAGGAGAAAACCAGATCGATCTCAGGATGCTCGGTCTCATATGTTTTCTCCAGTTCACCGCACACATCCGTAAGTGACGCAGCTGCAAGTACGATCACTTCCTTCTTTTCGCCACTTGATTCCTTTTTCTCACCACTTGATTCCTTTTTTTCCGTATCAGTTTCCGTATTTTGCTTCGTTGACTGTTCCGAAGTCTTTGATGACTCCTTCGATGATGTGTTTTTCTCCTTTGACCCGCAGCCTGTCATACCCATCAAAAGAAGCAGGCTGAGGATCAGACAAAGATATTTCCTGATCCTGTTGTTTTGTTTTGTCGTCCTTGTGTTCTTTTGTTCTGTCGTCCTCTTGTTGATAGTCATCTTCTTACCTCCTCAATCATCCAACCAGGGGATCAAAGAGAAAGCTCCGTTTCATCATTTACAAAATGCCCTGTTTTTCCTCCGTCCTTTTCCAGAAGACGGACATTTTGTATTACCATTTTTTTATCAACCGCTTTACACATATCATAGACGGTAAGCAATGCCACACTTACTCCTGTCAGCGCCTCCATTTCAGCTCCGGTTTTTCCCGTCAGTCTGATCTCGCAGGTACAGCCGATCGCCGATTTCTCTGGAAGCACATGGAAATTCACCGACACCTTTGTCAGCAACAATGTATGACAAAGGGGAATCAGTTCCGGGGTCCGCTTGGCCGCCATGATCCCGGCGATCCTGGCGGTTCCGAGAATATCACCTTTTTTCAGTTTCTGTCCTTCGGCAGCGCTTTCAGGCGACTTTTCTGTCGTCATTCCTTCCTTCTTCAGATCCGGTTCTTCCGGATCCGACACTGCCCTGAGAACCGTATCACTGACAATGATTTCTCCGTATGCCTTTGCATACCGGACCGTTTCAGCCTTGCCGGTAACATCCACCATATTGGCTTCACCTTTTTCGTTGATATGTGTAAATTCACTCATATTCAGAAAACTTCCTCTTTCATCCTTCTTAAATCATCCTGCTCACTTTCCGAACTGACAATTCGGGAAATGGCATACATCGCAGGAAAGACATAATCCGCCTTCGCCATACCGGTTCAGGTCGTCTGCAGTCAGCCGTTCTCCGGCAAGTACTCTGGGAAGAACCAGATCGAAGACCGTCCTCTTTGCGTACATGACACATCCCGGAAGTCCCATCACCGGAATCTCCCGTTTTTCACCGGAAACCTCCACCGACAGATAGGAAAGCAGGAACATGGCCCCGGGAAGAACCGGTGCGCCGTAGGTTATTACATCCGCGCCTGTATCCTGTATTGCTCCCGGAGTTTTATCATCCGGATCCACACTCATTCCTCCGCTGCAGAGGATCATTTCCGCACCCTCTTTTGCAAACTGAAGGATCGCATCCCGGATCCTCTCCTTATCATCCGGAAGGATCACCTGACCCATGCATTCAGCACCATATTCTGCCAGCTTCTGTTTTAATACCGGAGCGAATGCATCCTCGATCCGTCCGGCAGCCACCTCATTTCCCGTGATGATCAGACCGTAACGAACCGGCCGGAACGGCAGAATGGAAAGGATCGGTTCCTCCCCTGCCGCTGCTCTGGCCTGTTCCATTTTCTCTTCTTCGATCACCAAAGGAATCACTCGCGTGCCCGCCAGTTTCTGTCCCGGCCGTACGGGATAATCCCCATGTACGGTTGCGATCATCATTTCTCCCAGACTGTTGACACGCAGCAGCTTCTCACGGTCGATCTTCAGCAGTCCGTGAACTGCAGCCGTAATCTCTATTTTCCCTTCTTTCGGAAGGGATGCCTTCATGGACATGTCCTCACCCATGCAGATACTCCGAAGGATCTCAGCCGCTTCATCCTCATGCAGCATGCCTTCCTTCTTTTCCCAGACATACAGATGCTCCTTTCCCACCGAAAGAAGAACCGGAATATCTTCTTCTGTAACCACATGGCCTTTCCGAAAGACCGGACCTTTTTCCACTCCCGGAAGGATCCGGGTAATATCATGGCACAGTACATGACCGACTGCGTCCACCGTATTGATCAGCTTCATTTTATGTCAACCTCGCAACATGATCTTTCTATGTTCTTCCACGCTCACATTTAGTCCAGTGAGAACCATTTTTTTATGCATGAAAAAATCCCCGGGATATCATCCGGTCCGAATACCGGACAGTTCACTTCCTCTGGGGATAAAATATCGGTTGCTATACAGATCAATGTGGCAGGATCCGCCACGCTTTTCGAAGCAGCTTCGCCCCGAACGATCTCCACTTTCGGATACTTCGAATACTTGAAGCCCTCCAGCAGGATGATGTCCGGCGGTTCCGGCTGTCTTTTTATTTCCTCGATCAGCCACTCGGGTGAAACAAAGGGTTCCTTCTTTTTTCTTCCGGCTGAAAGCACATATCCCGAATCGGAATATACCACAGTGCAGAACGCACCCGCTTCCTTATAACGAAATGTATCCGTTCCCTTTACTTCTTCGATATGATCCTGTCCATCATGCTTTAATACGGCAACCGAATACCCGGACAGGATAAACTCGTTGATCAGCTTCTCGATCAGCCCTGTTTTTCCGCTGTTCTTAAACCCACTGACCGAAAAGATCACCGGGAGAGACAGCTTCAGAAATTCATCTCTTGTATTTACATTTCGAACAATTCTCTTATCAAAATCCGTATGCGCCAGGCTGATATATTTGGTCCGCACCCGGTTCAGAAGTTCCATCAGCCGGAACTTCCGCTCACGGATCAGCTGCTCGATCACGGGCAGCACTTTCTTTGAATAAATGGCACAAAGCGGGTGAACCCTGTCTTCATCCGTTATAACATAGCAGTCATAATCCGAAGAAATAAACTCCGCCAGATATTTTGCGATGTCCAGATTCACAAAAGGCATATCCGCAGCACAGATAAAAATGTATTCCTCCCCGGAATGGCTCACCAGCTGGCGGATCCCCTCAATGGGGCCGATCTCATGGTTCTCATCATAGACAACCCTGAGTCCTTCTGCTTCATAAAGTCCTTTTTCGGACGCAGAAACAAGAACCTCCCCGGCACCTGAAAGTTCCCGGGAGATCCTTCCGATCATCGTTTCATTCTGAAATTCCATCAAGGCTTTGTTCTGCCCCATCCGGCTGCTCTTTCCGCCGGCCAGAATACCGACCGAAAATGCAGGAACCTTGGAATATTTCATCTTCTTATCCCTTCAGTTTTTTATCACTTTCCCATTATAGACCAAACCCGGCACGGAAACAAGTACGGCAGGACCCGTACCACTTCTCCGCTCATTCCGGCATATGAATGATCCGTACCGTATCTCCCGGTCTGACTTCCGTTTCCTCCGGAAGATCGATATAGCAGTTGCAGTCCAGCAGATTTCCCAGCACGGAAGAAGCATGGCTTTTCGCCGGCAGTGTCACCTTTCCATCTGAAGCCTTTGCCCGGATAAACCGACGCCGCTTATTCCGCTTCGGATATTCACTGCAGAGAACCGCCGTTTCCCGTACCGGCAAAAATGAAGCACACCCCGTAAGCTTAGCTGCGATCTCCCAGAAATAAAGATCAAAATTCACCAGCGCAGCAAAGGGATTTCCCGACAGACAGAGGATCGGAACCCCATTCTTCCGGCTCCCTTTTGTGGGGGTTCCGGGCTGTATATTGATTCCGGAAAATACTGTTTCCGCTCCGATCCGTTCCAGCACCTCAGGCAGAAGATCCTTCTTACCCACGGAAACTCCGCCCGTGGTAATTACCATATCCGACTCTTCCACCGCTTTTTCAACTGCCTGTATGATCTCATCCAAATCATCGGCACAGATACCGGAAACTGCAGAAAAACCTGCATTTTTCAGGGAGCAGGAAAGGGTGTAGGAAATGCTGTTATAAATCTCACCTTCTCCCAGGGGTGTTCCCGGTTCCTTCAGCTCACTTCCCGTGGAAAGGATCGTTACCCGGAGCGGACGAAGCACCTGAACCTTCCGGAATCCGAGACTTGCAAGCATCCCGGATTCAATCCGGCCGATCCTTGTTCCTGCCGGAAGAACCACATCCCCTTCACGGATATCTTCACCTACCCGGCAGTAGTTTGTATATGCCTCAACTCCACGGTAGATCGTTACGGTTTCTTCTCCGTAATCCGTA
The DNA here is from genome assembly GCA_902796385.1 of uncultured Lachnospiraceae bacterium. Lineage (GTDB taxonomy): Bacteria > Bacillota > Clostridia > Lachnospirales > Lachnospiraceae > Eubacterium_Q. The sequence goes on along the minus strand of CADBOV010000272.1, from coordinate 5,917 downwards.
TCCTCCTGACGAATGACCGAATCATATCCCTCCGGTATCTTTGCTCCCGTCATGATCCGGACTGCGGTTCCACGCATATCTGCCGCACTTCCGATCTCATTTCCGGTCTTATTCCCGGTCTTGTTTCCTGTTTTATCTTCCGGTTTTTCCATCCGTAAAGGAACTCCTGCAAGACTCTCTCCGATCACTTTCAGCCGCACCGGATCATCCCCGGATGCCGCTTTCACGTCCTCCGAGCATACCGCATATCCGTCCATCGCGGACTTCGGAAAGGATGGTACCGAAAACGGTGCCACCACCGCATCTGCCAGAATCCTTCCGCCCGCTTCGGAAAGAAGGATTTCCTCCTTCGAAAGCGGATTCCGGATCCCGTCAAGCAATCCTTTCAATGCCTCTTCCAGTTCCATATAATTATCCTTCCTGAAAAACAGGACGGTCCCCGGATCTTTCATCCGCCGGAACCGTCCGTTTTCGTTTTGTTTCTTCTTTTCTTTTTTTGCCTTTTTCTTTTGCTTTTTCTTTTGCTTTTGCCTGCTTATAGCATTTATCTTTTATCTTTTATTTTTTATCTTTTATTTTAATTAAGATAACACCCGGATAAATGCTATTCTTCTGTCAATTCCTCAGTTTGCTTCGGCCATCTTCTCGATATTGACAGCGCACACCTTATACTCCGGTATTCTGGCGAAATCATCCAGTGCCGCATTTGTAAGCATATTTACCGGTGAATCCGGGAAATGGAACGGCATCCATGTTTCGCCTTCCGACACCTTCCGTCCGACTCTTGCTGTCGCCGTAATGGTTCCACGTCTGCTGCTGACACGGATCCTCTCCCCGTTCTTTATGCCCAGGCGGTCCGCATCTTTGTAATTCACTTCGATGAAACCTTCTCCGGCAATCTCCACCAGTCCCGGTGCCCTGGATGTCATAGCCGCAGCATTGTACTGATACAGAATCCGGCCTGTTGTCAGGATGTAAGGATATTCTGAATCCGGAAGTTCCTGCGACGGCTTATAAACCGCCGGATAAAGCAGTGCTCTTCCGCGTGCAGGCTTGCCCACATGCATGATGGGCGTTCCGGCATGTTTCTTATCCTTACAGGGCCACTGCAGTGACTCACCTGCATCCAGTCTTTCAAAGGAGATACCCGCAAAGCTCGGTGTAACCGAAGCGATCTCATCCATGATCTCAGCCGGTGTCACCTGCTTCTGGGGATAACCCATGGCATTCATCAGATCGATCAGGATATCCGTATCCAGCCGCATATTTCCTTCAACCGTAACAGCCGTACGGATACGCTGAACACGGCGCTCCGTATTTGTAAAGGTTCCTTCCTTCTCCGCATAACTCCTGCCGGGAAGGATCACATCCGCATATTTGGCGGTTTCCGTCATGAACAGTTCCTGTATTACAAGGAAGTCCAGACTTTCAAGCGCATGCCTGATATGCTCTGTATCCGGATCCGTTACGATCGGATCTTCTCCGAAAATGTAAAGCCCTTTGATCTTACCTTCGATGGCTGCCGGGAATACATCGGTTGCCTTCAGTCCCGGATTCGGATTCAACGGAACACCCCATGCCTTCTCGAACTTCTCCCGTACCTCCGGAAGATGAACCTTCTGGTATCCCGGATAATCCGTGGGCTGGGCTCCCATATCGCAGGCACCCTGCACATTGTTCTGTCCGCGAAGCGGATTGACACCGCAGCCGCTCCGTCCGACCTTTCCGCAGAGCAGCGCCATATTTGACATGCTCATTACGCCTTCGGTACCTGTGGAATGTTCTGTAACGCCCAGGCAGTAAATGATCGGTGCTTTCTTTGCTGTAGCATACATTCTTGCAGCCTCAACCAGCTGCTCCGGATCGATGTGGCAGATCTCTCCCACCTTCTCCGGTGTGTACTCCTCCACCAGTTCTTTGAGCTTCTCAAAGTCCTCGGTGAAGTTTTCGATATAATCATGATCGACCAGATCTTCCTTGATCATCACATGCATCATACCATTTGCAAAAGCCACGTTCGTTCCCGGACGAAGCTTCAGATGAATATCCGCATTCTTTGTCAGTCCGATGGAACGGGGATCAACCACGATCAGTCTGGTTCCGCGTTGCACCGCCTGACGGATCTGCATTCCCACAACCGGATGGGCTTCCTCCGGATTGGAACCAACCAGCAGGATGGCGTCCACATCATGGGTAATGTCGTAGATCGGGTTTGTCATGGCTCCGGAGCCCAGTGTTTTCGCCAGACCCGCAACGGTTGCGGAATGGCAGACACGGGCACAGTTATCCGTATTATTGGTTCCGAAACAGGTTCGTACCATTTTCTGAACCATGTAAATGTCTTCGTTTGCAGACCGTGAGCAGGCAAATCCTGCCAGCGCGTCTCCGCCGTACTTCTCCTTCAGCTCCATAAAGCGTTTTGCCGTATAGGAAATCGCCTCTTCCCAGGTAGCAGGCTCGAACTCGCCGGTCTCTTTATTCTTGATCAGCGGTGTGGTAAGGCGGTCCGGTGAACTGACAAAATCAAAACTTCCGGAACGTCCCTTAACACAAAGAAGTCCGTGATTGGACGGGCCGTCTGCCGCCTCAACATCCACGATCTTATTATCCTTCACGATCAGATAGAACTGGCATCCTGTCGCACAATGCGGGCAGGTAGTGAGAACCTTTTTGGTCTCCCATTTCCGGTATTTCTTCTGGCGCTTCAGCGTCAGCGCACCGGTGGGACATGCAGCCGCACAGTTACCGCAGCTCTCGCATCCCGTACTCTTCCAGTCTTCACCGAAGGGAGCTTCCACCGTGTGAAATACACCGGTTCTTCCGCTCTGCATGGCTCCGTTGACAGCAGCCCGGTTACAAACACTGATACACCGCTGGCAATGGATACATTTTCTCGGATCATATGCGAGATACGGATTGCTCTCCAGCTTCGGCAGTTTGCTTTCGATCTTTCTCCGGGAGCCGACATAAGGGGTATCCTGGATTTCATATTTATTGCAAAGCTCCTGAAGTGTACATGCTCCATTCTGCGTGCAGTTCATGCAGTCCACGGTATGATTTGACAGGATCAGCCGGAGCATTTCCTTCCGGTATTTTGTAAGCTTGGGTGATTCCGTTGTGATCACCATACCATCTTCCACTTTTGTCCGGCAGGCTGCAAAGAGTTTTTCATATCCTTCGATCTCAACCATACAGAGCCTGCAGGATCCGATGTCACTATAGTCTTTTATATGGCAAAGTGTCGGAAGTTCGATTCCCTGCTCACGGCAGAAGTTTATGATCTTTACACCTTCCTTTGCCTCATATTCCTTTCCGTTGATCGTAATCTTTACCATGCACACCTACCCCCTTCCATCGAGCCGCACCCGAAATGATCGCAACGAAGGCATCTTCCGGCTTCACGCTCCGCTTCTTCGGGAGTCATTGGCACTTCTACATGTTTAAAATCCGATTTTCTCTCAAAGGAATCTCTCTCTTCGATCTCCGCGCGTCCTGTGGGAATACACCGGTTCGGGTGTGACGGAGGTGCTTCCACTTCGCAGACGATCTTATGGTGATATCCCAGGTACTCATCGATGTTATGTGCCGCAACCTGCCCTGCCGCGATGGCATTGATCGCTGTCGAAGGTCCTGTCACGCAGTCTCCTCCGGAGAAGACACCCTCGGCACCTTCAATGGCACAGCTTTCATCTGCAAGGATCCGTCCGCGGTTTACGGGAATTCCCGCAGCTTCGAAGTCAGCCACATCACATCTCTGTCCTACACCCAGGATCAGATAATCACATACAAACCGGTACGGATACGCACTGGAATGCTCGGTCTTAACCAGTCCGAATTCATCAAATTCCCCGACGATCTCGGGCTGAAGCCATACAGCTGAAATGTAATCCGGATCTTCCTTATTCTCTTCCAGATACAGGAAGGAAAGCAGTGTACGGAATCTTACTCCCTCCTGCATGGCACTTTCGATCTCAGATTCCAAGGCTGTATAATCATCCCGTTTTCTGGTAAAGATATGAACCGTCTTTGCATTCAGACGGACAGCGGTTCTTGCAGCATCCATGGCTACATTTCCGCCTCCGATCAGGACAACCCGCTTATCCGTAAGATCGATCTCTTCTCCCCGGGCCACCTTCTGAAGGAAATCCGCAGCCGGGATCACGTTCTTACAGTTCACATTTTCAACTGGCATCCGGTTCCCCAGCTGGGCACCCAGTCCGAGATAAACCGCATCATATTTCTCACGAAGCTCATCCACTGAAACATCGCGGCCGACCTTTGTATTTGTGTGTACTTCTATATCTCCCGCCTGAAGGATTGCATTGATATCCTCATCCAGGCGAGCCTTCGGAAGACGGTATTCCGGAATTCCGTAACGAAGCATTCCGCCCAGCTTCTCATGTTCATCAAATACGACACTTTTATGTCCCATCAGGGCAAGGAAATAAGCCGCCGTCAGACCGGAGGGTCCGCCGCCGACAATGGCAATCTCTTTTCCGGTTTTCACATTTGCCGGTGGGGTCTTAACCTGATCCGCCGGTATCTGATCCACCGCATATTTCTTTAATCCACGAATGTTAATGGGCTGGTCAATGATGGAACGGCGACATTTCTTTTCACAGGGATGTTCGCATACCATCGCGCAGGCTGTCGGGAAGGGATTTCTGTCCCTGATCATATTGATCGCGCCGGCATAATCCTTATTCTTGATCAGAGCCACGTATCCCGGCACATCTACATGTGCAGGACAAAGCGTCATACAGGGCACGGTCTGAACCACCTGCTCCACACAACGCCGGTTCTTTATATGGCTTTCATATTCATCAGCGAACTCCCGGATACTGTCAAGTACCGTATTTGCAGCAACAACACCGACAGCACAGTCAGCAGATTCCGAAATCATCTTACAAAGCTCTTCGAGTTTTGTAAGGGTTTCTTCCGTTGCATCTCCGTTTAAAATGTCTCTCAGCATCCGTTCTGCTTCCACAAGTCCGTCCCGGCACGGAACGCACTTACCGCAGGACTGGTTCATTGACATCTGAAGAATCGAGCGATACATTACGAGAGGGCACATTCCCGGCGGATAAGATGTCATCCGGGATTTGAACTTGTTCAGAGCGATATCCATACGCTCCGTCATATTGCCCCGCTTAGCCAGTTTTCTTACCATCGTGGTCCTCCTTTGTTCAACGTTTTGTTATTCGATTCCAAGCATCCCGGCGAATCCCGTCACCTCAAACACTTCATAAACCACATGAGAAATGTTGATGATCTCCATTTTTCCTCTTCCACCGATCTGTTTTTTTGCATACAAAAGGATACGTAAACCCGCACTGGAAATAAACGTCAGTTTCTCCAGATCAAAGACCAGATGTCTGATTCCCTTAATGGCATCATCGATCATCTCTTCCAGATCCTGCGCGGAATTCGTATCCAATTGCCCTTCCAGTGAAATGGTCAGTTTATCTCCTTTTTTTGTTTTCTGGATTAGAAGCATTGTAACCTCCCTTTCCATCCCGCGAAAAAAAATCCACTAGATATTCTTCCGGATCTTCAGGATATTATGCCCGTCCTTATATTCGTATTCCATATGATCCATACTCTTTTTCACCATAAAGATCCCTAAACCGCCAATCTGCCTGTCATTCGCAGAAAGCGTGACATCCGGATCCTCTTTGGCAAGCGGATCGTAGGGAATCCCATGATCAAGAAATGTAAGCTCAATCTGCATCGGATCTTCGTTAACTTCCGTACGGATCGTAGCCGGACCGCCATCCTTGTCATATGCATAGTGCGCAATATTGACGAAGATTTCTTCAACGGCAATATCCACCTGCATCTGTGTTTTCATCGGGCAATCCAGTTTTTCTAACTGTTCATCAACAAAAGCAAGGACCTCATCCAGATTTTCTACCTT
>CADBOV010000271.1 GCA_902796385.1 uncultured Lachnospiraceae bacterium | reverse complement strand
GAGCATGGAATTTTAATAACGAAAATGATATAATCATGAAATGTGGATGCTGATCGTGAGGTGTCCGGATACCGGCTGCGGGTGTCCGGATGCCGACGTCAGCTTTTACGCATTTTCTAAGAGGAGAAGCGGACTATGCCGGGGAGCAACGGAGGAAAAAAGAATAAAAAATATCTCATCATCGCAGGAGCACTGATCCTGGCGACTCTTTCCGGCTGCAAAAAAGGCTCGGAGGTCATAGTCCATCAGGATGATGACGGATTTTCCGTTGTGAAATCAACCACCATGAAGAATTCAAACGGGAAGACGCCGACGACAGAGACGGTAACTGACGGGGAAGGGAAATGAATCAGCAGGACTTTCGGTTTAACGAACTGAAAAATGAATTATACGAAGACCGGATCTATGTTTCCGAAAAATGGACTGCCAATTTCGGAAAGCTGAGTCAGTATGCGGATTTTGAGGCATACAATTCCTGTATCCGTGAGGCCTTCAATATGGTGGACTATGTAATGGGAAATACCCTTTACAGATTCCGCACCAAGACCACGCCCCTGGAAGTGGTTACCCTGAAGGGAAAAGGAAAGAACGGACGGGAACTGAAGGGCTATATTTACCAGGGGATCGATGAAGTGATCAACTATTCGGAGGCGTACAATTTCTTCGGGAAAGCCATGCTCCTCCGGAAACTGGGCTTCCCCATCCCGGAAGGCCTGGAGCAGGTGCGTGAGCTCCGGAATTTTACGATCCACAATACCATGACCATCGTGGGAAAGGTATCCGACCAGCTGCTCAGTTACGAGCAGGTGATCGAGACCCTGCGGATCCTGGGAGAAACCCTGCATGTGCTCGGCCTTCTCAGGAAGCAGGACATTTTACCGGAATATGAAACCATGCGCGTCAAGCCCGGGGACGTGATCGGAAGGTCGAAGGAATACCGGGTGGATTCCTTTGTGGCAGAGGGCGGAATGAGCCGGGTTTATTCCGGTATGCATACACGGCTGGACCGTCGGGTTGCGATCAAGGAAATGAAACCCTATACCTATTCCCCGGAACAGATCCGGAACGAAAAGCAGTTCCTGGTCCAGCTGGAACATCCGGAGATCCCGCAGATCTACGACATTTTCGATCAGAACGGAACCTATTACATCGTCATGGATTACATCGACGGTGTCGGGCTCGGAAGATATGTGGAGGAGAAGGATCCGGATATGGAGGAACGTCTGGCCATTTCCATCCAGATCTGCCGTGTTCTCCGCTACATACATCAGGACTGCGGCATGATCTACGCGGATCTGAAGCCGGACAATATCATGATCGACCAGAGCGGGCGCGTTTTCATCATCGACTTCGGTATCTCGCAGCTGGCCGGTTCAAATGTGGAAGCAGATGCATACAGCTGGTTCTATTCCTCGCCGGAGCAGATGCACGGATATGCCATGGACCAAAGGACGGACATTTATTCCATGGGAAGTCTTCTGCAGTTTTTGTTTTACTACAACGGCGAGGACGGAGTGATCCACTGCACGGACCAACTGGGGGATTACCGGGAGGAAATGGAGAATCTCTGCAATATCTGTAAGCAGCAGGACCCGAATGACCGTTTTCAGGCGATTTCCGAAGTGGAGGTACACCTCCGGCGGATCATGAAGGAAATGAAGGAACAGCCGAAGCAGAAAAAGAAACGCAGGCGGCTGTACATTTCCCTCAGTATCGTGGGAATACTTCTGCTTACTGCGTTGGGGATCCTGTATTATTTCAACGGGGTCTATCCGCCGGGTGACATTTATATGATGGGAAAGGAAACCATCGAAAGCACACCCCGCGGCGTCAGGATCTGTTTCTCCCTGATCAACCGGGGAGATGATATCCGCGTGAACGATGTGCTTCCCTGGAATATGCTTCTGGAGATCAAGACGAAGGACGGATCGATCTATCATGTGGTGGTTCCGCTCAAGCTTGAGGAGGGACTGGAATCCGGAGAGATCCTGGAAGATCAGGTCTATATCGTTCCCTGGGAGGAGATCGTATACGACGGGAAGCAGGTCATTTCCGATGCCTCGGAGGTGGAGCGGATCGGCGGAGGGGTCGACAGGAAGGACCCGAACGATCTTGAATGAAATTAAATTAAGAAACAAGGTCAGTCCTTGAGTTTGGGGACGGGATATGATACACTTGGGGACGTAAGACGAAACGACGGGAGGAGAGGATCCTGCTATGAAGAACATGCTGAATTTTAAAAACTTCTCGAAGGAGGAGTTGAAGGATATACTGGATACTGCGCTGGATATGAAAAAGAATCCGGAGAAGTATGCACACGCTCTGGAGGGAAAGAAACTCTATACTTTATTTGAGAAGACCTCTACCCGGACGTTCCTTTCTTTTACCACGGGGATCACGGAAATGGGCGGGTCCTATTTCAACCAGCTGTGGAGAGATTCCAATTTCGTTCTCGGAGAACCGGTTTCCGAGATCAAATATGTCTGCCGGAACGTGGACATCATCATGGCACGTCTGGTAAAGAATGAAACCGTGGAGCTTTTCGGAGAAAATGTAACGGTTCCTTTTATCAATGGTTGTGATAACTCCTACCATCCCTGCCAGATCCTGGCAGATATGCTGACCGTGATCGAGAAATTCGGAACACTGGATATCCGTCTCATGTATATCGGCGCAAAGAACAATGTATTCAATTCTCTGGTTGAGTTCTTTGCAAAAATGGGACAGGGTACATTATTCGGTCTTACACCTCTTGTAAATGATACGGTCTGCGGTCCCGAATTCTACGAGGAAGCAGCAGCAACCGGTCATTATGTGGAGCTGGATCCGTCACTTCCGATTGAAGAGATCAAACGGTATGTGGAGGATATGGATGTTCTTTATACCGACACCTGGCTGGATATGGAGTTCTTTAATGATCCCGCATATCAGGACAGAAAAGCGGAATTGATGAAAAAGATGATGCCGTATCAGCTGAATTCCGATTTTATCGGTAACAGCAAGGCAATCGTATTCCATGACATGCCGATGCATGTCGGTTTTGAGATTTCCGAGGAGATTGAGAAGAAACATATGGTTCATATTCTGGACCAGGCTGAGAACCGCCGTCATGCTGAGAAGGCGGTTATGTATACATTGTTAAAGTCGTGAAAATCCGGGGACGGTTCTGGTTAATCCAGAACCGTCCCCGTCTGACGGAACCTGTCCCCGGATCAGGGGGACTGTCTTATACCTATCGTACAGAGGAGGAATGAGAAGATGAAGCATTTGATCGATCCGATGGATCTTGACGAGAAGGATCTTGATTTTATTCTGCGCAGGGCACAGGATATCATGGCGCACCCGGAGCAGTATGCCGAAAAATGCAAGGGAAAGAAGATCGCGACCCTGTTCTATGAACCGAGTACAAGAACCCGGCTTTCCTTTGAGGCTGCCATGCTGGAGCTGGGCGGAAGCGTCCTGGGCTTCGCCTCCGCATCCTCTTCCTCGGTTGCCAAGGGAGAGAGCGTGGAGGATACCGTTCGCGTGGTAGGCTGTTTTGCGGATATCATTGCCATGCGTCATATGAATGAAGGTGCTCCCATGCTGGCCAGCATGTATTCTCCGGTTCCCATCATAAATGCCGGGGACGGAGGCCATAATCATCCGACCCAGACCCTGACGGATCTGCTCACCATCTTAAGTGAAAAGGGCCGCCTGGATCAGTTCACCATCGGACTCTGCGGGGATCTGAAATTCGGCCGGACGGTACATTCCCTGATCAAGGCGCTTTCCCGTTACAAGGGGATCAAATTCGTTCTGATCTCTCCGGAAGAGCTGAGGGTTCCGGAATATATCATTTCCGATGTACTTCAGCCAGCCGGCCTGGAATATGAGGAGGTTACATCCCTGGAGGAATCCATGCCGAAGCTGGATATCCTGTACATGACCAGAGTACAGAGAGAACGTTTCTTCAACGAAGCGGATTACGTACGACTGAAGGATACCTACATTCTGGATACCAAGAAGATGGAACTGGCAAGGGAGGATATGATCATCCTGCATCCGCTTCCGAGGGTAAACGAGATCGCATCGTCGGTGGATCAGGATCCCAGGGCCCTGTATTTCAAGCAGGTGCTTTACGGAAAATATGTACGTGAATCCCTGATCCTGTATCTGCTTGGACTTTAGGGTATAAACCCGGAACAGTTACGGGTGGAATGACAAAAATGTCAGTGAAACTGTGAATTGGGAAGGAGGATGTTCGATGAAGATCGACAGTATACAAAACGGAATCGTTCTGGACCACATTTCAGCCGGAAAGGGGATGCAGATCTATTATGATCTGGGGCTGAACCAGCTGGACTGCAGCGTGGCCATCATCCAGAATGTGAAAAGTGAAAAAATGGGAAAGAAGGACATCATCAAGGTCGATAAGGAAGGCTATGATATCGATCTGGATGTGATCGGTTATATCGATCCGAATATCACGGTCAGCATTATAAAAGACGGGGAAACCGTGGAAAAGAAGAAGGTTGCGCTTCCCCAAAAGCTGATCAATATCAAGAAATGTAAGAACCCGAGATGCATAACCGCCATCGAATCCGGCGTGTCCCACATTTTCCGTCTTACGGATCCCGAAAAGCGTATTTATCGATGCATTTACTGTGATGAGGCTTGACACGAAGGAAAAAGTAGTGTATAAAGATGCCTTGTCTATGCATAATATAAATAATTATTTACAAATCCTTAATATATTGATATAATTGTCTAGATTATGGGATTATTATGTAACCCAGGGTAAGAGGGAAAACCGAAGAATGGAACAATATGCAATCAGGGGCGGAAATCCGCTGGAAGGGGAAGTTGTAATTGCAGGTGCCAAGAATGCCGCACTCGGTATCCTGGCCGCAGCGATCATGACAGACGAAGAATGTGTCATTGAGAACGTTCCCTTTGTAAGTGATACACGCACCTTATTAAAAGCAATTGAAAATATAGGAGCTACTGTCCGTTATATCGACAGGCATACTGTCTCCATCTGCGGTCGCGGGATTGCGGGAGACAGGGGACTATCCGTTGATGACGAGTATATCCGCAAGATCCGCGCATCCTACTATCTGATCGGTGCGCTCCTCGGAAAGTATAAGTATGCAAATGTTGCACTTCCGGGTGGCTGCGACATCGGTTCCAGACCGATCGATCTCCATATCAAAGGATTTGAAACACTGGGAGCAACCGTTGATATCGTATCCGGAGGTAAGGTGGTAGCGGAGGCAAGCCAGCTTGTGGGCTCGCACATTTACCTGGATACCGTATCCGTAGGCGCAACCATCAATATCATGCTTGCAGCAGTCCTGGCAGAGGGAAAGACCACCATCGAGAATGCAGCCAAAGAGCCGCACATCGTAGACGTGGCCAACTTCCTGAATACCATGGGCGCAAATATAAAGGGAGCCGGTACCGATGTGATCCGTGTACGCGGTGTCTCACATCTGCACGGTGCGGAGTATTCCATTATTCCGGACCAGATCGAAGCAGGAACCTTTATGGCAATGGCAGTTGCCACAAGAGGAAATGTACTGATCAAGAACGTGATTCCGAAGCATCTGGAGGCCATTTCATCCAAGCTGATCGAAATGGGCGCAAAGGTGATCGAATATGATGACTCTGTCAGAGTCATGGCGGACGGAACACTTCGTCCCACACAGGTAAAGACACTTCCGTATCCCGGATTCCCGACGGATATGCAGGCACAGATCGCTACGGTCCTCTGCCTTTCCGAAGGAACCAGCGTTGTTACGGAAAGCATCTTTGAAAACCGCTTCCGCTATGTAAATGAACTGACCCGCATGGGCGCAAAGGTCCGGGTAGAAGGAAACTCCGCGATCATAACGGGCGTGAATGGATTTACGGGAGCAAATATGACGGCATCGGATCTGAGAGCCGGTGCAGCGCTTGTGATCGCAGCACTTGCGGCTGAGGGTGTCAGCGTGATCGACGACATCCGGTATATCAAGCGCGGATATGAAGATTTTGATGAAAAGGTTCGTCGTCTGGGCGGACAGATGGAGGTTGTGGACTCCGAACGATCCCTTCAGAAATTCAAACTGAAGGCCGTATAAAACGAGAAAACTGAACCATCGGATTTGGGAAGATTACGGGATTTTCGGTTGAAAATCCCGTGATTCTTTTATATAATGAGCGTATGTCTCATTTGACATGAAAAGGAGGAATTCATTATGGCAAAGAAACCGTATTACATCACAACCGCGATCGCATATGCATCCGGAAAACCGCATATCGGAAATACCTACGAGATCGTTCTCGCAGATGCGATTGCCAGATATAAGCGTTTTATCGGTTATGATGTCCGCTTCCAGACAGGAACAGATGAACACGGTCAGAAAATCGAAACAAAGGCATTTGAAAGCCTTTCCACACCGAAAGAATTCGTGGATGAAAAGGCAGGGGAGATCAAGCGAATCTGGGACCTGATGAATACATCCTATGATAAATTCATCCGTACGACCGATGCGGATCATGAGAAGCAGATACAGAAGATCTTTAAGAAACTCTATGACCAGGGTGATATCTACAAGGGTGAGTACGAAGGCATGTACTGTACGCCCTGTGAGTCCTTCTGGACCCCCGGTCAGTTAAAGGACGGAAAATGCCCGGACTGCGGACGGGACGTACATCCCGCAAAGGAGGAGGCATATTTCTTCAAGATGAGCAAATATGCTCCCCGCCTGATCGAGTACATCGAGAAGCATCCGGAGTTTATCCAGCCGGAATCCAGAAAAAATGAAATGGTAAATACCTTCCTGAAACCGGGTCTTCAGGACCTCTGCGTTTCCAGAACATCCTTCAAATGGGGCATTCCCGTTGACTTCGATACGAAGCACGTGGTATATGTCTGGATCGACGCACTGTCCAACTACATCACCGGTCTCGGATATGATGCGGACGGAAAGAGTGATCCGATGTTCGAAAAATACTGGCCGGCAGATCTGCATCTGATCGGAAAGGACATCCTTCGTTTCCATACCATTTACTGGCCCATCATGCTCATGGCGCTGGATCTGCCGCTTCCGAAGCAGGTATTCGGCCATCCCTG
>CADBOV010000270.1 GCA_902796385.1 uncultured Lachnospiraceae bacterium | reverse complement strand
TCTTTCTTCTGAGGTAAGGATAGCAGAATCAGTAATACCAATGGTCACCTTCACAGCGACATCTGATACAAGGTATCCATTGCATGCGGTCTTTTAAACCATCAGTACTCACTGAAAATTCGGATACAGGCCATCAGAACCCCTGCATGACGAATGGATTTCCTGATGCTTTTGCGCACCTCTGTTTTTGCTTTAACAGCAACTTTCAACCCCTGCCACGCTTCAAACGCCGGAACCGCATCAGTGATTGCTTCCTGAGAAACGGCAAACGGTGAAGCACATTTAACAGACGGCTGATGTGCTTCTGCTTCTCCGCAGAACAGCCTGCCGTTCAGCCGGAACAGAGTAAACCATTCTCCTTCGCTGTAAAGCTCAATCCTTCGGCATTCATTCAGGCACATGGAAATACGATTCCAGATATGCCGCGGATCCAGATCACGCTCCAGAATCGGTGCAGGTTCCGGCACATATAATCCAACATAGTTTTCTTCGTCTAGGATATCCTCTATCTTGGAATTCCAGTATTCGACATACTTGCTGTATTCTTTCTCGCTTCCAAGATAATGGATCGCTGTATGGGCAGGCATAAAATATGCTTCCAGCGTATCAATGCCATCCCTCTTTGCCTTTGCCAGGCGATGATTCCCATCAATCAGATTATAACCGTCCGGAGCTATCTCCACATAAATAAGAGGTCTGGTAAGATCCGCCTGATCAATGTGCTTTTCCTGAAGCTCTCTGCCCCCGTAGCTTCGTTTAATCGCCTCGCTGACAGACACAGGAGCTTTGAACACAGAATTCAGAAAAGACTTGTTATCGTTCGAAAGCTCATGATTCTGCAGGTCTTTTATCATGCGGCTGATGTTGTAATTGAAGATTCCGTTCGGGTACCATTCTGTCCGGTCTTTTATATCGAACTCATAAAAATCCGGCCGATAGATCATCTCTCTATATCTGAATGTCATGTTATTTCTCCGGCTACCTGTTTTATACATGGTGTATCTTCACCAGATGGAGCACCGTATCTTTCAGATCCTCGCTGAAACCCGCCAGGTCCGATTCAGTGATCACGCCGTCCCCCAGAAGCCTGATAAGATCCCAGCCGACTTCCGATTTTTCTAATTGCAGCTGAATGCCCGGCCTTCGCTTGTCCTCCCTGACACGTTCCTCCAGAGCCCAGAACTTCCTTGAGGCAGGTTCTTCGCCGTTTAACAGCTCGATATACTCACGGGTGAGACGCTCCATATAAGCTTCCTGCCATTCCGGAAGGCGTTCCCTGAACAGCTTCCAGTCAGCTTTTGAAATATCCAACATCATCATGGCTCCTTCTCAGAACAGTTCTTTCAGCACAAGAATTGTGATTCCCGGATTATCCCCGGGCATGATGCGCTTTACTTTGGGATCGTAGCGGTACCAGTCCTGGATCATAGACCGAAGGCTGGTGCCGCGGTTATATCCGTGGATCAGCTGCAGCTGATAGGTGGCGGGACCGGCGGAGGCGATGGCCTTGTCGATCGCCTTGACCGCCTGGTCCTGCGTCATCCCGTGCAGGTCAATTTTTACGAAAGGTTCGTTCAAAACTTCTTCTCCCCGTCCAGAATCATCATGTTATCCAGTTTTGGAGGCATTTCTAGCGTACGGACCTTTTTCCCCAGCTCCGCAGGATCCATCCGCTTTCAGCAATAAGCTCCTATACGGCGTTTACCCTGGCCGCGCAGTGCTTTACCGGTTTTCTTCCCAGTAATCATAGGCTTCGTCATAACCATCGTCGTAGTCTCCGTCGACAAAGTCGGCAAATTCTTCCGCCCATTCCTCCGCGAAGTCATCCGGATCGTCATAGTCATTTACGTCATAGGGATCTGAATATGCGGAGCGGCGCTTTCCTCCCGAAGACGATTTTCCTGAACCGGAATAGCTGCTGTTTCCGGAAGTGCTGCTCTTCTTTGTGGAAGTACCCGAGCTCCCGGAACTGCTGTAGGAACTCTTCTCCGCTCGGAAGTCCTGTATCTCACCGTCTTTTATATGAAAAGAATAACCCTTCGCTCCCGCCCCGTAGGCCCCGGGGACCACAACGCTCATGCTGCCCCAACCGCTGTCAAAATAGAAAGCGTGAGCCGAGGTCCGGAAATTAATGCGGAAGCCGTCAGAAATATATTCACC
>CADBOV010000269.1 GCA_902796385.1 uncultured Lachnospiraceae bacterium | reverse complement strand
TGGGGCGTAACTCCCATGCTCTGCGGAATCTATGATTCCATGGAATCCATGTTCTCCAATTCCATCAGGGAAGCCACCCGGGTCCTGGGCTTAAAAGCCGGTGACAACGTGGTCCTGACCGGCGGAATGATGGACGGACGGAGCGGAAATACGAACATCATTAAGGTCGAGAAGATCGAAGACTAAATCATTAATGCAGAGAATCATTTTCAAAGAATGACGTTCAAAGAATGACGTTCAGAGAATGACGTTCAGAGAATGACGTTCAGAGAATAAACACAGAGAATGAAATATAGAAAATGACACAAAAAAAGAAGTACGGATTTCCGGTATGAGCTTATGTACCGTTTCCGTACTTCTTTTTTGGCTTTTTTTGTTTTTTTCTGTCACCCGCCGGGTCTTAACTCCTACCAGGTCTTTCCTGTGTGGTCACTCCAGCCGTCAGAACCCTGCTGATCCTGCTGGGCATCATGGTTCTGCTGTGTATCGGAGCGTTCCTGCAGAGCCTGCTTCTGCTGTTCCTCCAGCTGCTCACGAAGTCTCTTCTCCTCTTCGGTTTCCTGATCATCCTGATTCTGCTGCTGGTCCTGCTGATCCTGCTGGTTCTGCTGGTCCTGCTGATCCTGTTGATCCTGCTGGTTCTGCTGGTTCTCGGGATTCTCAAGTTTCTCAAGCATATCATCGATATCTTTCTTCAGTTTCTCAGCCTCTTCGCTGTGTCCGTCATCCTCCACCGGACCGGCACATCCGTGTGCTGTCAGCACAACTCTGGCTGCCCGCAGACTCTGGATTGCCTTCTGCAGCTTTTTCTCTGTGGAAAGATCCTGAAAATCGATCTTCTTGATCATGGCAAGTGCCAGATTGATCCGGATCGGACATTCCTTATATTTCGGAGGATCCTCATTCAGTGCCTTCTTATAATTTGCGATCGCCTTGTTGTAATCTCCCTTTTTATAAGCCACATTTCCCAGATTATAATAAGGCAGATACGGCTCCACCAGATTCAGTTTCTGGAGGCTTTCCTCCTGCTCGGTCTCATAATTTCCCGATTCATACGCGGAGATGAATTTCTGATTCAGATAATACCGGATTCCGAGATACAGTCCCACCGCAAGAAGAACGGCCGCTGCCACATCCATCCAGAACATGAAAAGCCGTGCATTTTTCGGAGCAAACTTCTTTTTCTTCTTCGACTTTTTCGTTGCTTCCTTCGCCTTTTCTTCCGCTTCCTTTGCTTCTTTCCTGTTCTCCTCTTCCAGCTCCGCGCTCATGTTATCCATTGCTTCGACCTTAGCTTCTTCCACAATGTCCGCGCCTTCGGATACTATTTCAGATGACATATTCTCTTTATTCTCATCCATACCTGTCACCTCCTGAAGCGTGTGTTATGACACATTTCATCTCTATCTCTGCGATGCATACGTTTGGCTCTGTCTCCTGCGTCATCTGCATGCCATTTCTTATGGTATCGCATGCGTTCCGGTTCTGCATCCTGCGTCGCATGCGTTCCGGTTCTGCATCCTGCGTCGCATGCGTTCCGGTTCCGCAGGATATGCCGTGCGGTTCTTTCTTACAGTTTCCGCTGCAATACCACCGCGATCAGCTGCCAGATCAGCAGCACTCCCATTACAATTCCGAGGATATATGTAACATCCTCATAGGTAACCATTTCTGCCTCTTCCATCCGGATACTGCTTCCGGTTTTGATGGAGTCCAGTAACGCTCCCACCACTTCCGG
This sequence comes from uncultured Lachnospiraceae bacterium, assembly GCA_902796385.1. Classification (GTDB taxonomy): domain Bacteria; phylum Bacillota; class Clostridia; order Lachnospirales; family Lachnospiraceae; genus Eubacterium_Q. The sequence goes on along the minus strand of CADBOV010000269.1, from coordinate 3,745 downwards.
ATCCTGAACATTCATGTATTCTACCTGCAGATCTCTTGCGATTTGTTCAAGGTTTTCCTCATTCAGGCTGGAAACCGCATCCGTTTTTTTCTCCTTATCCTGCACATAACGTCTGGAATAGCCGTTATCCGCCTGCATCTTTCCGCCCTGCTTGGTTCCGAATCCCAGAACCGCGCCTCCGTCCAGATAAGGTTCCAGCTCCGCATAGGACATCAGCTTGGAATCATCCGTGATCTCTCCGTCACTGATGAAGAAGATCACCGTTTTTCTCTCATCCTTCTTTGAGGACGAGATCAACATTTCCTTGATCTCTTCGTAGGGAACATTCAGGGAGCTTCCCTTTGCGTAGTACACATCCGGCTGGCGGATGGTGGAAAATGCATCCGATACACTTCGTGCATCCTGCGTGAACGGTGCAAGGATCTGCGCCCGGTTATCAAACCGGATCAGCGCGAAATTACTTCCCGCAAGCTCCTCCAGAATATAATCGCAGGTTGCCTGAACCCCGTCCATCCTGGTCTTGGAACCGTTATAATCCTCCGCCCACATACTGATGGTCGAATCCACAACGAAAAGAACATCGATATTCTTCAGCTCGATCTCGGCGTTATACCGCTTCAGGGAAGGCCTCATGTTGATCATAAATGCCACTCCGATGATCAGCGAAACCCTGAGAATGGAAACTATCTTCGACCGGACACGGTCACTCCGGATCAGGATCATTACGATCAGAGCCACCAGCAGCACGGACAGTACCGGTATCACTATGAAATTTGAAAGAATCGGATCTGTCTTCATGATCTAAGTATCACTCCTGCTCCAAAACCTACCGTGATCAAAATCAGAATAATGATCACAAAAGCTTCCGGCTGATCCACCTCTTTTGTGATGATCAGCTCATCCACTTCCATGGCTTCCTGTTTCTGAATATCCGCCACGATATCATCTACCGTGAGGGTTTTCGACTGCTGATAGAACTTACCGCCCGTCCGGTTAACGCCGTTTTCAAAGGCGGACAGATCGGCCGCATAGTCTCTCAGATTTCCCTTGTCATATGTCTCCTGATCCGGGAACAGACCAAACATGGTAATATGGTTCTTTATCACCAGATCAATGGCTCCGTCCAGCTCGATCAGCGGCTGGGACAATTCCATCTGGGCATTATCGGTCGACATGATCACAACCCGGGTCCGGTCCTCGCTTGCCAGACGTGGAAAACTGTATACACAGCTGGCCAGTCCCTCACCGATCAGCGAACTTCCCTTGGAATAGTTATTTACCAGCGTACCCGCATCATAATATTCCAGGGTTTCCATCATTTTCATATAGTCATCGTCAATATTGTATTCCGTACCCTGATAGATCTTCTGAAGACGGAAATACTCCTTCAGCTCTTCCAGCTTCTTGCCGATAAACTCGTAATCATCCGTCATGGGAACGTAAAGCACCGAAGACGTATTGAAGATCAGGATTCCGAAGCGGTCTCCCTTCAATCCTGCCACAACCTTCTGCAGACTGTCTACCAGATCGTAGTTCAGATAGCAGATGGAATAGGAAACATCCAGACAGAGGAAAATGTCCCTCTTCTTCACACCGTTACTTGTTGTTTCCGTCCGGTACGGACGTGCAGCAAGAGCCAGGGATGCGATCAATGTCAGAACAATACAGCTCTCCAGAACCACGGCAAGAAATCTCCGAACCCTCTTCTGACTTTCATATTCATTCAGAATGCGGAAGAATCTGGTATTTGCAACACGCTTTCCTCCACGGTACTTCCTTTTCCGCCCGAAGAAATGCATCGCAAAAAGACCTGCCAGCAATACAGGAATCCCTATGTATAAAAACAAAGGATATTTCAACTCCATAGTTCTATCGCCTTTCTTGTCCGAAACATGGATGCACGTATATCCGCCATGGACTGGCGGGCAAATTCCGGTTCATAGTATTCCTGCACAAGGGCCGTCAGCCCCGGAATACCGACTCTTCTGATCTCCTGCAGTGAATAATTCTGCACCTTGATCCCCGTTGCTTCTCCCACAAATGTACGGATCAGCATGGACAGTTCCTGATAAGCGGTTCTCTGTGTCATCGATCCCGACATAACTCCACGCTCCAGAAACTCAAGCTTTTGTAAATATTCCCATTTCAGAACGGGAAGCGGTTTCTTCTTCGGCGGACGTACCTTCGGCTTTTTCTCCTTCTTTTTCCGGAGCTGTTCACGAAGCAGGATCCGGAAGAAAAACTGTATGAAAAAAACGGCTGCCACGGCAACGATCGCCAGAATCAACCAGAAGAGATAGTATTTCATTGGATCCTGTAATTCAACCGAGGTCTGCATTCCTCATCCTCTCCTTTGTTCCTCCATTAATTCAGCGATCCGCTCGACCACCTCATCCTCTTTTCCGATGATCTTAACACCTACATCGTAGCGTTTGCAAAGCTGTCTGAATTCCTCTTCCCTCTGCCTTCTCTCCTGCCGCTCCAGTTTTGCCAGGCGCTTGGACTGCTGAATAAAATCCGGTTCATAATCCTTTTTCTCTATATCATATGCATTCTCACCGGTAAGATATGCATCCGAAACGATCAGCATCATTACATCACTCTGTACTGTCAGTTTCTTCAGGATCTTGTCATTGATATGGGAAACCCCTTCCATATCCGTCACGACAAAGATCACCATTCTTCTTCGGAAATGATCCGCCACATAATCCAGCAGCTTTCCGATATCCTTTTTCACCGGCTTACCGATACTTGTTTCGTATCTGCGGACGATTCTTTCAAAATGTACCTCTCCGGCCTTAAAAAAGCTGAAATCGATCCCTGCTCCCCGGTTCATGAGAAGCGCATAATCATCCCCATGCCGGTTTGCAAGATAAGCCAGTGACCCCAGTGTCAGCACGGAGACCTTTTCCTTTGCATCTCCTTCTGCCGTGTCCGCAACCATCTTGATCCCGGAATCACCCACCAGAAGGATATTATGCTTCCGTTCCGCGATATATCTGCGCACCAGGGTTTTTCCTGTCTTGGAAGAAGACTTCCAGTCGATATCGCGCACATTATCTCCGAAACTATACTCTCTCAGATCATCAAAATCAAGACTTCTCCCCCGAAAGATCGAGCGGAAGCCTCCGTCCAGCAGATTTGAAGTTTTCTTTTTGGAATATAGGGTGAGATTCGCCCTGATCCTGGACAGATAATCGTAATCCATGGTCTGTCTCTTTTCCTCCGTATTTACGGCGTGCGGATGCTGCCGAATATCTTATCAATAATCGACTCAACGGAAACATCATCTGCGATCGCTGCATAATTCAGTTCGATCCTGTGTCTCAGAACCTGATATCTCAGTGCCTTTACATCGTCCGGTGTCACATAGGTTCTTCCGTACAGAAGCGCAACCGCCTTTGCAATCTTAAGGAAAGCGATCGATGCACGCGGGCTGGCGCCGAGACGCACATATCTTGCCAGTTCTTCCGGCAGGACCTTGTCCGCATGTCTGGTTGCATCCACGATAAAAGAGATATATTTTTTGATGGAAGGATCCACATAAACCTTCTCCGTAATGGACTGAAGGCGATCCACATTCTGGATCGACAGAACCGCAGGACTCTTCTCCATGGCTCCGCTCTCGATCCGGTTCAGGATCTCAGCTTCTTCCTCCGGTGACGGATAAGTGATCTTTTCCTTGATCAGGAAACGGTCCGTCTGCGCCTCGGAAAGAAGGTAGGTTCCTTCCTGCTCGATCGGG
>CADBOV010000268.1 GCA_902796385.1 uncultured Lachnospiraceae bacterium | reverse complement strand
GGTTCCTTCCTGCTCGATCGGGTTCTGTGTCGCAATGACAATAAAAACATCCTCCGGCATCTGGTAAGAAACCCCGCCGATGGTCACGTGACGTTCCTGCATGGCCTCAAGCATGGCACTCTGTGTCTTGGCACTGGAACGGTTGATCTCGTCCAGAAGCACAAAGTTTGCAAAGACCGGTCCGAGGATGGTTTCAAACTTTCCGGAAGACTGGTTATAAATCTGGGTACCTATAATATCACTGGGCAGAAGATCCGGTGTACACTGGATCCGGGAGAACTTCCCGTCCACTGCATCGGAAATGGTCTTGGCAGCTGTCGTCTTTGCGAGACCCGGCACGGATTCAACCAGAATGTGCCCGTCCGCCATAACAGCTGCCACCAGTGCAAATTTCATCATTCTCTGACCTACGACTTTTGAATCGTAGTATGCCGAAAGTTTCCCGATGATCTCCTGAGACTCATCAAACTCTTCCTGTAAAATGCGATTTTCCTGTTCCACTTTTCTCTCCTTACGTCATGCTACTAAATTCTTAACCTCCAGGAATTTAAGGAAGTCCTTCTCCTGTAACGGCTTTGAAAAATAATATCCCTGGATATAATCTACACCCAAGTCTGCCATTGCGTCAAGTTGTTCCTTTGTTTCCACGCCTTCAGCAACGATCTTGAGCCCGATTTCCTTTATCATGGATACTGTAGCCCGCATAACGGTTTTGGCACGATCATTTACAAAATAATCCTGTACCATGGAACGGTCAAATTTAACCAGCTGGACCGGCATATCAACGATATAGTTCAGATTACTCTCACCCGTACCGAAGTCATCGAGAGCAAAACTACATCCGAGTTTTCCGAGTGTATTCATGTTGTCCAGCAGGATATTTCTATAATGCAATGTAGAAGATTCCGTGATCTCGAGATTGATGGAGCTGGGACTTACCTGTTCCTTCTCCATGATCTTTCGGTAGATCTCGGAAAGACGACTGTTTTCACACTGTGCCACGGAAAGGTTTACTTCCAGATACTCGATTCCTTTTTCCAGAAGCGCATTCTCCCGGAAGGAATGACAGGTAATCTCAAATACACGCTCTCCGATCCGATCGATCAGACCATACTCCTCGGCCACGGGAATGAAAAGTCCCGGCATGATCAACTTGCCTTCGGAATTCACGATTCTTGCAAGTGCCTCGGCTGAAACAAATCTCCTTTCCTTAATGGAGTAGATGGGCTGGTAATGCACTTCCAGTCGATCCTCTGCAAGTGCAGCCAAGATTTCATTTTTCACTTCTCTTTGTTCCCTGATGTGACTGCCTGCCGATTCATCCAGAAGTCTGCTGACCTCATCCTGTCCCAGTTCATCCTTGTACAGTCTGCAGATCTCAAGATACTCGTCATAGCTTGTTGCGATATGACCGTCAGGAATATAGAGGAATTTCGCACGTACGGTCATATTCCCGTCAAAGAACTCCTGGAAACGCGTTTTGATCATATCCAGGTTCAGTGCGCTTTCAATCTGGTTTTTCTCCATCTCATCATTGTTGTAGATCAGAAGGAAATCATGATCCGTATTCCGGAACAGCTTTGCGCCGCCGAAAGAATGCAAATACTCACTGATCTCAAGCATAACACGGGCTTCCTGCTCTGTATCCATCTTCCAGTCTTCGTCCGTACATACGGCAATACCGGAAAAATCCCTTCCCTCGGAATAGAGCTGTTTCATGTAAAGGATCAGGGTATCGTAGGAGAAGATACCGGTTGCGCGATCCAGATACACTTCCGGGCTTTCCAATTCACAATACAGAATGAAAAGTCCGACAGCCGAGCCAAAGCCAACCACAAGGATCTGCGGGAAAATGATCTGAAGTGCTACCGCCAGAATTTCCAGTGCCATCCAGGAACGGATTGAATTCCGACGGCCTGCATTCATATATTTTCCGTTGATCAACGTAATGATCAGGGATCCGAGGGTAAACATGATGAATACTGCAAAAGCAGTTGTCACCGATGCGCCAAATGAATAAACCACATTCCCCTGATGATAGAAATCGATGGGAAGCATCAGGATGAAGAGCAAGCCGACCCCAAGAATGATCTTTACGATCCTGCCAAATGTCTCATCCTCTCTGAGATGCCGGATGTCATTTGCCGTGTAGATGAAAGCAACAAAGGAGGCACATGCGAGAGAGGCAAGATAAAGCTTACAAGCTCCGACCGTAACGAATCCGGGAACAACTTCCCTGAAAACGATACTGAAGACCGACAGAATGTCCAAAACTATGCAGATCGTATTTACTACCAGCGCGATCCGGAAAATCCGCTCACTGAATAACCCGACCGTTTCATGACGGGAGAAAAAATAGATCAAAAGCAAATCCAGGATTAAGCCACAGGCTTGCATACTGACGTTCATTTTCGCACCTCCTTTCCTCAGATTTCATTGCGGGGTATATATACCCACTTGTATTATATCACATTTGCATAAATACATCCATGAATTTACCATAATTCTTTGTGCAAATTACTAACAGATTTTTGTTTTCTTTTTGGACACTTTGCTACATTTTCATAAAAATTGCAGAGGAAACATTCATATGTTATACTTTTTGTACATAACGGATGCTTGATTTTTTACATGCAAAGGAGAGTCATATGATGCCTATGAACAAAACAAAATCACTGATCGAATCCGACGGGTTCCGGAATCGGATCCTGGATATCTACGGAGAGGAAGAAGTTGAATTTCAGATAAAACGTTACACGGAAGCCATGGAACAGTTTGAGAAGCTGTTTAGCGCGGCACCGGTTTCCTTTTTCAGTGCCCCCGGGCGGACGGAGATCGGCGGAAACCATACGGATCACCAGCATGGAGAGGTTCTTGCCGCATCCATCAACCGGGATGCCATTGCTGCCGCTTCCCCGACCGATGACGGATCGATCCGGGTGTTATCCGAGGGATATCCCATGATCGAATTCACGCTTCCCGGGGCAGATGCCTCCGCTGACAGCGGCTCCACCGGCACCGGCCTCAGTCCGCTTCCGGAAGAAGCCGGTACAACCCGCGGGCTGATCCGCGGCGTGATCGCGGGCATTCAGGCCAGAGGATACAGGATCGGCGGATTTAATGCCTACATTACCAGCAACGTGCTTGGCGGTTCCGGCCTTTCCTCTTCCGCCGCTTTCGAAACCCTGATCGGAACCATCCTGTCCGGCCTTTATAACGAGGGGTCCATTGATGCGGTTACCATTGCCGTGATCGGTCAGTATGCGGAGAATGTCTATTTCGGAAAGCCCTGCGGGCTGATGGATCAGATGGCCTGCTCCGTGGGAAGTCTCTGCCATATGGATTTTGCGGATCCGGCAGATCCGAAGCTGACCCGCATCGAATTTGACCTGGACAAAGCGGGCTACAGCCTCTGCATAACGGACACCAAAGGCTCCCACGCGGACCTGACACCGGATTATGCCGCAGTCCCCGCAGAGATGAAGGCCGTGGCCGCATTCTTCGGGAAGGAAGTCCTCCGGGAGGTTCCGGAAAGCGAAATGGCCGCTGCCGTTCCCGCTCTCCGGGAGAAGCTGGGTGACCGCCCTGTCCTGAGAGCCTTCCATTTTTACAAAGAAAACCGCCGGGTCGAAGCAGAAGCAAACGCTCTCTCCACCGGCGATATCCGCATGTTTCTCCGGGCCGTACGGGCCTCGGGAGATTCTTCCTACAAATTCCTGCAAAATGTATACACCACCCATGATATCCGGCACCAGAACATGTCTGTTGCGCTGGCGGTCAGCGAGTCGGTCCTGGGACTTTCCTCCGGAAATGAAAGCCTTCTGGAAACCGGAGTCGTCCGTGTTCATGGCGGTGGTTTCGCGGGAACCATCCAGGCATTTGTCCCGAAGGACAAAACCAAAGCCTACCAAAGCGCCATGGACGCCCTCTTCGGGGAAGGTTCCTGCATGGTACTGAAGATCCGGAAATACGGCGGGATCACCGTCATCTGAATCCCGGAAATGCGGTGGGACTGCCGTCATATGAACCCGGAAATGCGGCGGGACTGCCGTCATATGAACCCGATACAAACGAATGCCCCGGACCACCCTTTCGGTCCGGGGCATTCTATTGCCTCTTAGTACCTTATCACTCCCGGGCATTCCATTTTCCCAGGGGGGGGGCATCCGATCACTCCGGATCACGCCGGAGATTCTCTCCTTCTGTATACCCGCTGTTCTTTACCCTGAAGTGTTGTCTTCTTCTCTCTCTTTGCTCCTCTTCCTCGTCATTGACCCGGTTAAACTGCGTATTGTACAGTTCACTGTATACGCCTCCCAGTTTTACCAGATCCTTATGCTGACCACGTTCCACGATCTCCCCGTCTTTTACTACCAGGATTTCATCCGCAGCCAGGATTGTGGACAGACGGTGTGCGATCAGGATACTTGTCCGCTCCTTTATGATGGGCTCTATGGCTTCCTGAATCTTACTCTCGGAGATCGAATCCAGGGCCGAGGTCGCCTCGTCAAAGATGAGAAGTTTCGGATCCTTCAGAAGAACCCGGGCGATGGATATCCGCTGCTTCTCTCCGCCGGAAAGCTTCAGTCCCCGGTTTCCGACCATGGCGTCCAGTCCGTCCTCCTGCTTTTCCACAAAATCATAAATATTGGCTCTTTTCAAAACCGCGATCATCTCTTCTTCCGTAGCCTCCGGCTTCGCATAAAGGAGATTCTCACGAATGGTTCCGTTGAACAGATAGGTTTCCTGCGACACCACACCTACCTGTGTTCTGAGGAATGTAAGATCCAGCTTCCGGACATCCGTTCCGTCATAGGAAACCACGCCGGACTTCGCATCATACAGCCGCGGAATCAGGTTGATAATGGTACTCTTTCCTGACCCGGACGGTCCCACAATGGCGATACTCTTCCCGCTTTCCAGCCGGAATGTGATATCCTTCAGGATCTGACGCTCCTCGTCATAAGCAAAGTTTACATGGGAAAACTCCACTTCACCGGTAGACGTGGCCGGAACAATGGCATCCGGCGCATTTTCTATTTCCACCGGCATATCAAAATAGTCGAAAATGCGGGTAAACAGCGCCATGGAGCGCATCCAGTCCACCTGAATATTCAGCAGGCTGTTTACCGGCATATAGGTCTTGCCAAGCAACGCCACAAGAACGGTGATGTCACCCACCGTAAGCGAGCTGTCATATTTCATCATCAGGATACCGCCCACCAGATAAAGCAGCATCGGTCCGATACCGGTCACGGTATTCAGGATCACGAAGAACCACCGGCCCGCCATCTTCTCCTTGATGTTCAGGTTGATCATCCGGCGGTTTACCTTCGTGTATTTCTCATACTCCACCTGCTCTTTTCCGTAGAGCTTAACCAGAAGCTGCCCGCTGACGGACAGAGTCTCATTCAGTATCCAGTTCACTTCATCGTTGCATTCCTGTGCATCCCGTGTCAGCGTCCATCTGGTTTTCCCGGCACGGCGCGTGGGAAATACAAAAAGGGGGATGACTGCAATCCCGAGAAGCGCCAGGATCCAGCTTTTCTGGAACATGGCAACCAGCGCCACCACGAGCGTAATGGAATTGGACAGGATACTTTTAAATGTATTTGTGATGACAGACTCGACACCGTCGATGTCCGATGTCATCCGGGTAATGATATCTCCCTGATTATTCGAGGTGAAAAACCGCTGGGACATTTTCTGCAGATGCATGAACATCTGGTTTCTCATGTCAAATGTGATATGCTGGGCGATCCAGGTATTGATATAACTCTCCGCCACACCGATCAGATTTGCCGCAAGCATTACCCCCAGGGCAGCCACGATATAGATGATGAGCAGACGCATATTCTGTCCGATCAGACCCTCATCAATGATCTTTCCGGTCAGGATCGACGGAAGAAGCGTCAGGGTTGAAGACAGAATGATGGCAAGAAATACCAGGACCAGCTGCAGCCGGTAAGGCTTAAGATACGAAAATACCCTGCGCAGCAGCTGTGGTGTCACCTTTGGAATCTGTGATTTTTCTTCCTCGGTCATGTAGCGTCCTCCAAACGGACCGCCCTGACCACGTCCTCCCGGTGGCATACGATCACCTCCCAAATAACTCCGGAGCCGGTATCAACTTATTCCATTTCATTTTGTTCCTGCAGGAGCGTCATCACGTCCGACACACACCGGTCGATACATTGTTCCCAGCCGGGGAGCTCGGTATGACGACCCAGAAAATCAATGATCCGGATACAGCAAAGGATTCTGGCAATCCTCTTTTTCTCCCGGATTGCCGCCTCATCCGCTCCCTCCAGATAGAGTTCATAGGTCCGGTCACAGATCGTCTCCGCAGTCTCCGCATCGATCTCCAGCATTTCCAATGCTTTTTTGTCAAGGGACGGGAACTGACGGTATGAAGCATAGATGGTGGCCAGCTCAAAAATGGGATCTCCCGTGCAGAGAGTATCCATATCGATCAGCATAAGTTCATCATCTATGATCATGATATTCTTCAGATGGAAATCCGCATGAAGGATGGTATTTCTGTCCGGTATCGCATTTACGATCTCACTCAGCTTGAAATAGTATTCTTCCGGCAGACGCTTCTTCATCCCGGTCATCCAGCCCATTGTATTCTGCTTCATATCCGGGAGTTCTCCGGGCTTTGCTTCGATGGCATGAACCTGTTTCATCAGTTCTACCCCTTTGCGTATGAAACGATCCAGATGTTCCGGAGATTCTTTCACATAATCCGACGAGGAACCTGCATTCAGAAGTTCAAACACGGTTCCGTACCTGTCGCCGACCCGGACGATATCAAAGGGGATCGCTGTCGGGATTCCCTTTACAAATGCCCAGCGCGCCAGTTCTCTTTCCCGACGGATCGCATCCATCTGTACATTTTCGTAATACACTTTAACCAGCATATCCGGCGCCGTCCGGTAAACTACACCATGCGCACCCCGCCCGATCTCAGGACAGCCGTCAATGCTGATTTCCCGAATTCTTTTCTCTGCCCTGTCCTTTATCTCCATGCCTTCTCCTTTATGCAGCCCCGCTGTCATGTCAATCTGCGGAATCAATGTTCCTTCTCACACACATTTTTCATTCACCAATCCCATATTTATCAATATCTTCCATTGTGATCGTCGCCGCATCAAAGCCCATGTCCTCATTAATGAGGATTTTATATGCAGGTGACTCCCCGCTCTTTATCTGGTCACTGATAAGTTGGGCCTGGAAAGGATTGCTCTGAACATCATAATTCCATTTTCCCGCCAGAACCTCTCTTAATGCCCATCTGTAGCCGTTAAAGCCGATTATGATAACATCCCCTCCGATACCATGCGAAATGCCTGCCTCGTCCAGAGCCTCTACCGCCCCTCTGGCCATAGAATCACTTTCGGCATAGATCACATTGAACTCTTCCCCACTCTTGATTGCAGTCGCAACGATTCTCTTCGCTTCCTCCGCATTCCATCCTGCCGATTCCTGAACAACCTTTTTCATCGTTCCCGACTCAAACTGTTTATTCAGGGCTTCCGAACGGCCAACCTGCCCTTCATCTCCCAGAGCCCCCTGGATATGGATCACATTATAGGAATCCAGTTTCTGTTCAAGCAGCCAGTAAACAGCGGTTTCCCCCTGCATGGCAGTGTCAGAGATTACTGTTGCTTCATAAAGGTCTTTGCTTACATCCAGCTTGTTTTCAAACAGATATACCTTAACCCCCTTGCTTTTTGCCAGCTTCAATACCTCTTCCCAGCCTGTCGATTCAGCTGCACAGATCAGAAGATACTCCATACCCTCCGAAATGAATTCCCGGGCCGCCTTAAGTTTCTCAGTGTTTTGGGTACTATAGTACGCCTTCAGTTCATAGCCATTCTCTTTGGAGAACACATTCTCCATATTCTTGGCATTTGCCTCCCGAAAATCAGACTCAGTCGGAGGATCGTTTATCACGCCAACCCTGATCAGATTTCCCTGTTCCGGCATCCGTATTATTTCCTCAGTATCCGTCGTCGGTTCACTTTCTGTTGATGTGTTTCCATTCTCTGTAAAAGTTGTTGCAGACTTCTGCTGTTCCGACGGTATTCGTCCAGAGCCCTCATCCCCTGAATTCAGGATCAGGATAACAACAAGCAAAACCGCTAAAAGAAGTGAAGCCGCAACAGAAATAAGAACCAGCCTGTTTTTCTTTTTTCCATCGGACCGGGGTGCCTGCCCTGCCAGAGAAGGTACCTGTCGTGGATCCGGTGGTGACTGCCAGTCCTGCTGTACCTGTACGTTCTGATATCCCTGTTGTGCCTGTCCGTTCTGATATCCCTGCTGTACCTGTCCGCCCTGAGGGTTTTGCCGCACTGTCTGCGGTACTGTCCAATCCTCTTCACCGGCCAGATAATCTGCCCGCATTTCTCCCATATTCCGGTAGCGATCCTCCGGTCTGACAGCCAGCGCTTTCATGATAACCCTGTTCAGATCATCCGGAACCGACGGATTGAGTGTCTTCGGCGGAACCAGACTATCTTCCATCATCCGTCCTACGGATTCTGCCGGTTTTTCCCGGGTCATCATATAGTACAGTGTCGCACCGAATGCATAAACATCCGTCCAGGGTCCGATCTTTCCGTTTTTTACATATTGCTCTACAGGAGCATATCCATGTTTCAGTACAACCGATGAAGAATTCATATCTCTGCTGACGATCCTTGCCGCACCGAAATCAATCAACTTGATTGTCCAATCACTGCAGATAAATATATTGTCCGGGGAAATGTCCCGATGCACCAACCCCGCAGCGTGAACCTCCTCCAGTACCTTCATCAGCGAAAAGATCACCTGTATCATAAAAGCATCATCAATCCCGCCCTGATTTTCTTCCATATACTCTTTCAGGGTACAACCGTTCAGATACTCCATGACCATATATGCAGTTTCATTTTCTTCAAAAAAATCCAAAACCGAAACAATTCCCGGGTTCTCGTTGAAGCGCATCAGATCCCGGGCTTCCTGAAGGAAACGTTTAATTCCCTGCTGCATGGTCCCGGTCAGTCCCGACGAGAATACAGACACCGTTTTCCCTGCCGCCCTTGTTGCAACACCAGCAGGGAAATATTCCTTCACAGCCACCTGTCGCTCAAAGGTAATATCCCATGCACGGTATGTGATACCGAAACCACCCATTCCGATAATCCCGTCTACCCGGTACCGGTCCCTGAGCAGTTCTCCGTCATTTAATCCCACATCACTATTTATGTTAACCATATGAACACTCAACCTCCTTGTCGAGTTTCACCAAGAATCATTGTAAGTATACCATAAACCCGGGGCAAAACAAAGAAAAGAGTCGCTTCCATGCAAGCATGGGCGACTCTTTCTTTATGTGACTATCGCTGCAAATATGGGTTTATATTACAGCTGCGGACCTGCGGAAACAAGTGCCTTACCTGCTTCGTTGGTCTCATACTTCTTGAAGTTCTTGATGAAGCGGCCTGCAAGGTCCTTTGCCTTCTCTTCCCACTCAGCAGCATCTGCATATGTATCGCGGGGATCAAGGATCTCTGTGGATACACCCGGAAGCTCTGTCGGTACTTCGAAATCGAAGAACGGGATCTTCTTTGTCGGTGCCTTCTTGATGTCACCGTTCAGGATTGCATCGATGATACCACGCGTATCCGGAATGGAAATACGCTTTCCTGTTCC
>CADBOV010000267.1 GCA_902796385.1 uncultured Lachnospiraceae bacterium | reverse complement strand
TGATCAGAAAGTGATGGAGTTCTTTCCGGATTATTCCGTAAAGCGCGGAGAGAAAACGATCTATGATGTTGCAGTAAGACACCTGCTCACTATGACAGCCCCGTACAAAGGGAAGTCCGAACCCTGGAAAAAGGTCTGTACGTCTGAAAACTGGACGTTTGCGGCGCTTGATAATCTCGGCGGACGAAAAGGAATTACGGGTGAATTCAGATATGCAACGCTCGGCATTCAGATCCTTGCAGGAATCATAGAGAGAGCGTCCGGAGAAAAATGCATTGATTTTGCAAACAGGTATCTGTTTGAACCGCTGCGACTTCCTGCCCGGATCCTGCATGGCGACAGTTCCAAAGAAGATCAGTTTGATTTCTTCATGAATAAGAACCCGAGAAGATACGAATGGTACGCGGATCCCCAGGATACGGTAACGGCCGGCTGGGGACTGTGCATGTCCGCTAGAGATATGGCTGTGATCGGCGCGCTTGTGCTGGATGGCGGCATGTATAATGAAAAAAGGATCATCTCGGAAGAATACCTGAACGAGATGACAGCACCGCATCTTAAGCTCGGGGAGCGATTCGGAAATATGAATTACGGATATTTATGGTATAAGCCCTTTGATGACCGTGAAGTATATGCGGCGATCGGAGACAGTGGAAATATCATTTATGTCAGCAAAGAAACAAATATATCGGTGGGAATCACCGGTACATTCAAACCGAGGATATTTGACCGGGTTGAATTCATCGAAAAAATGGTTGTGCCTGTGATTGAAGGATGAGATAAATTTTTTTGTCAGGAGGAAAAAAATAATATGAAAGACGAAGCATCAAGATATCTGATTTTCGGTGTTGTGTTCCTTGCGGTCGGAATAACCATGTTGATGACGCATGCGGTATCATCTGTGATTGCTTACGGTGATCTGGTGCTTGCAGTTGTTTTCTTCGTGTTCTCTGCCCGTGCCGGGAAAGCATCCAATGATGACAAAAAAGATGAATAGTATTTCCTGCATCCTGCCGGTAACGATCCGTATGAATGATTCGGTGTTTATCTGAAATACACTGGAATAAAGTGCTGAAGAGCTCTGATACGTATTATTAAAGAGAATAACTGAGATCCTGGAGGGTGAAATGGACAAGGCTGTCAGTGTAAATGGCATTGATTATGAAATCATTAAACTGCTGGGACACGGAAAAGGCGGATATTCCTATCTTGCGTTTTCATCAGGAAAGAACGTTGTTTTGAAACAGATTCATCATGAGCCGTGCGATTATTACACCTTTGGCAGTAAGATCGAAGCAGAGAAGAACGACTACAGAAGACTGAAGGAAGCGGGAATCAGAATTCCGGAGATGTATGCTGTTGATGATGTTTCGGAACGGATCGTCAAGGAATACATTGAGGGGCCTACGATTTTTGAGATGGTGCGCGACGGTATTCCGATTGATCCGTTTATGATTCAGATCCGCGAAATGGCAGAACGGGCAAAGAACGCCGGATTAAACATTGATTACTTTCCCACAAACTTTGTCGTTCAGGATAATCTGATCTACTACATCGATTATGAATGCAATCTGTATATGGATGAATGGAACTTTGAAAACTGGGGTATCCGTTACTGGAGCAGAACACCGGAGTTTGAGGACTATCTTGCAAACCATTCATAATATTCGATTACGACCTGCAGGATCGCGGAAGATATGATGGGAACGTGATCTATATGCACAATTCGATTCCGTGACATCTTTTGTGCAGTATGGTTTCTGCGATGATCGTAATTCTCTCAGGAATCAGGGGTCTCCGGTTCGCCGGTATATTGCATAGCAGCGTGTACAGATAAAACAGATATATCGATTTTTGGATGCGGATTGTAAGAGTGAAGGAGGAAGAAGAGTGAGTGATAACAGTTCAGAAGGAAGCCGCTTCAGTCTGAGCGGAAATGCGCTGAAAGTGATCGCCATCATTGCCATGACGGTCGATCATTTAGCATGGATGGGAATCGAAACCTACAGTCAGGCGGAAACACCGCTGCTGATCTTTCTTCATGTAATCGGAAGACTGACAGCACCGATCATG
>CADBOV010000266.1 GCA_902796385.1 uncultured Lachnospiraceae bacterium | reverse complement strand
GTTACAGGAGATACAGATAATGTACTCAGTTACATGAATTACAAATAAGGAGGGTTTTACAATGATGAGAGTTAAGAGAAAAATAGGAAGCAGAATTTTCGCAATGCTTTTGTTCGTGACATTTATTGTCAGCACATTCGGAACAATCCCGCAGGTGGAGGCAGCAACAGTACCGGCCATCACATACCGGGCACATTCCCAGGATAAGGGCTGGATGACAACCGTGAAAAACGGAGCAACCGCAGGTACAACAGGACAGGCAAAACGACTGGAAGCGCTGATCATTAATCTGAAAAACGGAAAACAGTCGGCAGTCACCTATCGGGCACATGTGGCAAATGTCGGATGGCAGGCATGGAAGACCAGCGGAGCAACTGCAGGTACAACAGGGCAGGGGCGTCAGATCGAAGCAGTCCAGATCAAACTGACAGGAACATATGCAAACAAATATGACATTTACTACCGTCTCCATGTTGCTAATATCGGCTGGCTTGGCTGGGCAAAGAACGGAGCAGTTGCCGGATCGACAGGATCTTCCATCCGCGCAGAAGCAATTCAGATCAAACTGGTAAGCAAGGGAACAAAGGTATCAGGTTCGGGGATCGCAAACATTTCCAAGAATACACTGAGCTATCAGGCACATTCACAGGATAAGGGATGGATGTCAACGGTTTCGGAAGGAAGAACCGCAGGAACAACAGCCCAGTCCAAGCGCCTGGAAGCACTGAAGATCAATCTGAAGGATTACAGTGGAAACAACGGAATCCAGTACTCTGCACATGTATCCAATGTCGGCTGGCAGAGCTGGAAAACTTCCGGACAGATCGCAGGAACAACCGGCAGGAGTCTTCAGATCGAAGCAGTAAAGATCAAACTGGCAGGTTCAAACGCAACTTATTATGATGTATATTACCGTCTGCATGTTGCAGGTTACGGCTGGCTCGGCTGGGCAAAGAACGGTGCCATCGCAGGAACAACCGGCGGCGGGATCCGCGCAGAGGCAATTGAGATCAAGCTTGTGGCAAAGGGACAGTCCATCAGCACGGGTGGTGCTGCATATCTTGACGGAAGCAATATTTCACAGGGTATTCATCTGAATCATCATATGACAGGATCCCTGGATCAGAACAGCTATCGACTTTATAACGCGTATGGAAATAATATCGGATGCTGTGCAACGGCATATGCAATCGGCCTCAGCATTATTACAGGCGCAAATTATAATCCGGAATCCTTCTGGGGAAACGGTGGTGCAAACTTCACTATGGGACATGTAAATAACTGGACCACATTTAACGCAAATACGATTTACAATAATCTGCTGCAGGGAAAGCCGTCGCTGGTACATGTATATTACTACAAAAATGAATATACGACCGGTGAACACTGGGTTCTCGTGATAGGCGTAAGAGCCGGTGCTCAGGCCAATAATCTTCAGTACAGCGATTTTACGATCATCGATCCCTGGGGCGGTGCCGAGAAGAATCTTACAAGCATCGGATACTGGTCAGGCAGATACTGCATCGAGATGAGAACCATGTATTAAGACAGCATCGAAATCCGTGGAGGGAATGAAACAGATCCTTAACCGTTATCGGGTACCACAGGGCTTTTATTTGGGGACCGAAAATGGTATAGTAATAACAGCGGATCACAGCACGGGGTTATTTCTGGAAAACATTCCGAAAGAAGGTGGAACATGAGATGCTTAAACTGTAATAGAGAGACCAATACACAGGTGTGTCCGTGGTGCGGCTATGTTATGCCATCACAGAATTACGGTACACCGTCAGGAGCCGGAAATGCATACGGGCCAAGCGGTCAGGGAAATGCATACGGACAAAGTGGTCGGGGAAATGCATACGGACAAAACGGCCAGGGTGTACGGGGTGGCAGACCGACCTATAATACAGGCTATACACCGTCAGGACCACAGCAGTCCTATGGGCAGTATCAGGGCAGACATGGAGTTTACGGCGGGCAGAACACTCCGGGATATTCCCGGCCGGTACAGCAGACTTCTGCTTCGGCTCAGGCAGCACAAAAGAAAAGCGCAGCTCAGTCCAGAAAACGTACATGGATCACCTTCGGTGCGATCTGGGGAGCGCTCCTTATCATATTCGGAATGCTTTTTATATTCGGAGTGTTCGGAAAAAAGACAAAGTCTGATGATACGGATTCCACCGAAACCGGAACAACAACGGAGGAGGGCGGAAGTCAGCAGAAGGTCGAACTGGAATCGGAAGAGATCTACCAAAAGGCCAGCAAGTCCACGGTGGAGGTCCGTGCGAAAAATGCAGCATATGAATCTGTCGGAACCGGATTTTTTGATGATGATCACGGAACGATCATAACGAATTATCATGTGATCGACGGAATGACGGAAGCATCGATCGTCACTTCAGACAACATGACCTATCAGGTTACGGGTGTTGTGGGATATGACACGGATATGGATATAGCACTTCTGGAAACAGGTGCAACCTCCAGTGTCCCGATGGAAAAGAGTCAGGACAAGGCAAAAACCGGTGAGAAGATCTATGCACTCGGATCATCAAAGGGCTACGCAGGAACATTTTCCGAAGGAATTGTTTCCACTGCGGAACGTAAGGATAAAGGACATGTTTATATCCAGCATACAGCTCCCATCACAAACGGAAACAGCGGAGGCCCGCTGCTTAACAAGTACGGTCAGGTGATCGGGATCAATAACTGGGTAAGAACCGACGGGCAGAATCTGAATTTTGCGATTCCGATCGATCAGGTGGAAAATGTAAAGAGAGGAACGGCGATAACGCTCGCCTCGGTTTATTCCACGGAGTACGGTTCAAGCTATGATCCGAATGGATATTCCTCGATCATGGGCAGCGGCGGTCCCATGGAACTCAGTTCCTATAAGGGAAAGAGCCTCATGATCACCGCGCCGGAGGGGACGCAGAGGAAGAACTCGAACGGAACGACGTTTGCATTATATCAGGAGGGCGAGAATCTGGTTGCCATAAGCGGTCAGATCAAAGATAAGACTTATATCGGATCCTTAGACCAGTATTCCGATGAAATGATGAAGACCATCACAGACGAGCTGGACAAGTTGAAGGCTTCGTACGGTTTCGAATATAAGCAGCTGGAAAGTCAGAAGCTTCAGGTGAACGGTGTGTACTGGAATTCATTTACCACAACAGGAACCGTTTCTGACAGTACAAAAGGAACACGCTTTGTTCAGGTTGCAGTACTGTGCTGTGAAAAAGATGATGTGGTCGGAATGGTCGAGGTTATGTGTATCCTGGGGAATGAGCAGGATAAAGGAAAAGAAATGATAAACGTGGAAGCAGCAATCATCGGTTCCCTGAAGTTACAGTAGGGACAGGTGTGAGTCGGGAGGGACGGTTCTGGTTAACCCAGAACCGTCCCTCTCGACTCACACTTTTTTTTGCTTTTTTATCATCGTCACTACCGATTTTTTTTTATCTGTGGTAAACTGGTATACAGTAGTCTGACAATTCGAGTGGAAACAAGAGGATGACCTATGGGAAGAGAAAACAGCAATGAAAATACACAGATTACCTTTGAAGAGATCGCTGTTGCTTTGGCCGGAGATTATGACAGCCTGTTCATCATCGATTCCAAGGATGACAGTTATGTGGAGTACCTTGCGGAGGGAAATACAAAAAAACTGATAAAGCGCAAATCCGGAGATGATTTCTTCAGTGATGTAATAAGAGATTGTCGTAAACAGGTTCATCCGGAGGATCAGGAATTCTTTATCAGTATGTTCCGGAAGGAAAGCGTGATGGATATCCTGGAAAGCGGGAATTCATTTTCACTGAATTACCGTGTGATGATCGATGGCAAACCGGTTCACTTTTTCCTGAAGACGATTCGCGGTTTTGAACAGAAGGTCGTTATCGGCGTTCGAAATGTGGAGAAGCAGTGGGAACGTGAGTTTAAGGCCGAGATGGAGATTAAAACCTATCGCCATATTGCAGGAGCGCTGGCAAGCCGGTATGAAGCAATCTACTATATCAATATCGAAAACAATGCTTATACACAGTACAGTACAAGTGACGAATATGCCAAGCTGGGAACCGCCAAGAGCGGAATGGATTTTTTTCATGATGCCTCTGGGGATATACCAAAATACCTCCATCCGGATGATGTAAACAGGGTGCTTTCGGCAATAGAGAAGGATACCCTGCTCCGGAATCTGGAAGCGAACGGAACCATTGCCCTTTCCTATCGACAGATGCTGGGAGATAAGACCAGGTATGTTTCCATGAATGTTGTCCGCCCGAAAAACGATATGAACCACATCGTTATGGGCGTTATGAACATCGATGCACAGATCCGGCGGGAACAGGCCATCATGGCCGAGAGCAGGGCTTTCGATGAGATTGCAATGGCATTGGCAACCAGATATGAAGTAATCTATCATGTAAATCTGAATACCAACGAATATATGGAGTACAGCGCCAGTGAGAAATACTCCAGGCTGAAGGTTGGAACCAAGGGCTCGGATTTCTTTAAAGAGACCCAGGAAAATATGAAGCGGGATATCTATCCCGATGATCTTCCAATGATGAGCATAGTCATGGAAAAGGATTATCTGCTCCAGGGCCTGGCAGCATCCGGAAAGCTGTTCCTCAGTTACCGGCTGATGATGGACAATCGTCCGCAGTATGTGACGCTCTTTGCAGTACGACCGAAAGAAGACTCGGATCATATCATCGTTGCGGTTGCAAATGTGGATGAAGCAAAGCGTAAGGAACTGGAATTTGAAAAGACCATCAACAACGCAATAGATATGGCAAATAAGGATGCCCTGACCGGCGTAAAGAATAAGCATGCCTATGCAAATCTGGAGTCTGAAATGGATGAACAGATCCAGAAGGACGAGGTGGGAGATTTCGCCATTGTTGTCGGGGATATTAACGGACTGAAGCATGTGAATGATACATGCGGTCACAGTGCCGGAGATGAGTTTATTCAAAGAGCCTGTGAGATTGTCTGCAACATTTATAAGCACAGTCCTGTATTCCGTATCGGCGGAGACGAGTTTACAGTGGTCCTGCGGGGAAGTGATTACGAGAATCGTATGGATCTTCTGACGGAACTTGGACGACTGCAGGATGAGAACCGGAAGAACGGAAAGGTTACGCTTGCCTTCGGTATGGCGGATTATGACCATGAGAAGGATATCCGGGTCCAGGATGTTTTCGAACGCGCCGACAAGCTGATGTACGATAAGAAAAAAAGGATCAAGGACGCCGAAGAATCAGATGCGGATGAGAATGAAGAGGTTCTTCAGCAGAAGCCGGATGATACTCCTGCCAGCCAGAAGATCCAGGAATATCCGGACGATAGAAGAAGTCGTCTGGACCGGCTGTTTGAGGCATTTTCCATTGTGTCGGAAGGAACGTATGTATATCTTTGCGATATGCGTTATGACATTTCCAGATGGTCAAAAAATGCAGTGGTTACATTCGGCCTTCCTTCGGAATATATGTATGCGGCAGATGAGGTCTGGCAGAAAAGGATTCATCCGGAGGATATTGAGGTTTACCGTTCGGAGATCGATAATATCTTCCGCGGTAAGGCAGGCGGACATGATATGCAGTATCGTGCGAAAAGACTGGACGGAGACTATATCATCTGTACCTGTCGGGGCACTGTGCTGGTCGATGAAAACGGTGTGCCGGAGTATTTCGCAGGTACTATCCGGAACCATGACATACAGGGAAATATCGATACCCTGACCGGTCTCAGCAATCAGTACGGCTTCCTGGAACAACTTCAGACCAATATGACGAAAGAGACGGAAATGGAGATCACCCTTCTCGGGATCGGCCGGTTTGCCGAGTTTAACGATGTTTACGGATACCATTTCGGGAATAGGATCATTCAGCGTTTTGCCCGCTATCTGTATGAGTATGTGGGAAATACGGGAAATGTATACCGGTTGGACGGAACTAAATTTGTCGTTATGACAAGTACATTTAAGCCGAAACAGATCAGGGAAAGATATGAGGCACTTCGAAGGTATTGCAGAACCAGCTTTGAGGTGGACGGAAAGAATATCATTCTGGATCTGAATGCGGGACATATTTCCGTAAAGAGTTTCGATGTGGATTGCCAGACGGTATATGCGTGTCTCAACTTCGTATACAGCGAAAGCAAGCTGCATAAACAGGGAGATATGGTTGATTTCAGGAACACCCTGAGCAACGAGAATTCCCAGAGGATTGAGAAACTGCATTTTATCCGCGGTTCCATTATGCGGAATTATGAAGGGTTCTATCTGGTATATCAGCCGGTAGTGGATTCCGGCACAGAGAAGCTGATCGGAGCGGAAGCACTGATCCGTTGGAAGAGTGATCGGTATGGAGTTGTTCCGCCGGATCATTTCATTCCGCTTCTGGAGAAGGATCCGCTCTTCCCGGAACTCGGGGAATGGATCCTGGAAACGGCACTGCGGGATGCAAAGCGTATCATGGAAAAGGTGCCGGAATTTGTTGTAAATGTGAATCTGTCCTATACCCAGCTGGAAAAGGGCGGATTTGTGGATATGGTATTGCAGAAACTGAAACAGGAGGAATTCCCGCCGGAACATCTCTGTCTGGAGATCACCGAACGATGCAGGCTGCTTGATATGAGCATCCTGAAGGATATGATCGTAACCCTCCGGAGTTACGGGGTTAAGATTGCATTGGATGATTTCGGAACCGGTTTCTCATCCATCGGTCTTGTGAAGAATCTTCCCTTCGATACCATCAAGATCGACCGTAGTTTTGTACTTCGGATCGAGGAGGATGAGAAGGAGAAAGCACTGGTGGAGAATTTCGTCAATGTGGCAGCTACCTTTGGAGCAAAGGTCTGCATCGAAGGAATCGAAACCGCGGGAATGAAAGAGATCCTTAAAAAGTATAATGTGCAGAGTTTCCAGGGATACTATTATGCAAAACCGCTTCCAATCGATGAGATCGAGAACGTACTTGACAGATGGAATAAGTGATCTTTGACC
Source organism: uncultured Lachnospiraceae bacterium (assembly GCA_902796385.1). Lineage (GTDB taxonomy): Bacteria > Bacillota > Clostridia > Lachnospirales > Lachnospiraceae > Eubacterium_Q. The sequence goes on along the minus strand of CADBOV010000266.1, from coordinate 1,023 downwards.
GGTTCGGCCGATCAGGGGATTTGACACAGTGACGGAGGAGAGTGTAATGGATCTTAAGGAAAAAGCCGAAAAAGCGGTGGAGTTAAAGATGAGCGGAGGATATAACTGTTCACAGGCAGTTACCGCCGTGCTTGCGGATGAAACGACGCTGACGGAAGAACAGCTGAAGCAGATCGCTGCCGGATTCTGTGCCGGCATGGGAAATCTGGAAGCAACCTGCGGCGCACTGATCGGTGCCGTAATGATCGCAGGGATGAAAACAGAGGGTAAGGGTACCTTGAAAATAGCCCGTCAGATTCAGGAAGCGTTCCGTGAAAGATGCGGATCCATCAAATGCAGGGAGCTGAAGACCGTTACAGACGGAAAAGTTCTTTGCCCCTGTGAGGAGTGTGTCAGAAATGCGGTTTTGATCTATGGAGAGGTAATGAGCAAAGTTATCGGAGAGAATTCACCCCTTTCTAATTAAGTGAATTCCACACCATAGATTGTATCGACAGTGAATGAATGATAAAATGGAAATGTATTTGATCCGGTGGATCAGGAAGGTATTATAAAGTATGAGGGAGGATTCAAAATGAAGATTACAACATTTAATCCGTCAATCATCACGAAGGATGCGGAAGCTACAATGAAGGTTTTTGAGGCACTGGGATTTGAACAGACACATAACAAGGCGGAGAACGATACCATAGAGTTTTCGGCTCATCGTATGAAGGATGCTAATGGCTTCCATGTCGACGTTGTTGAGGTTCCGTCTATTCCGCAGACCTATTCAGCCATCAGAATCAATGTGGATGACTTCGATGAGGCGTATGAATTCTTTATGTCAAAGGGATTCAGAGAGGCGAGAGGTTTCGCTCCCGGTACGACAAAGAGCAGCAAATATGCATACCTTGTTTCACCGACAGGATTTATCATCGATGTTTGCCAGCATATCAAGAAGGATCAGTAATTAAACAGAGCAGCAACAGAGTCCTTTGACTGGCAGAAAACGGGAGTCACGATCATTCGTGACTCCCGTTT
>CADBOV010000265.1 GCA_902796385.1 uncultured Lachnospiraceae bacterium | reverse complement strand
TCTGTTCTTTCTGAATATAGGTTTCTTCAGAGCCCATAGGTTTACCTCCTAAAACATTTGTACAACTTTATGGTACTTTACGGTTCAGGAACCGCAACTATCACCCTTCATACCGGAAGATCCGGAGTTTCTTCTCACTGCCGCCCGGCAGCATGGCCTTAACCGCTTCCAGTCCAACGCCGTCCCGAAGCAGGAACCGGAGTTTCTCTTCCGGCGCACATTCCGATACAAGCAGCTTACGAAGCACGTAAAATGCGTACAGCAGGGCTTTTCCATCCTTCGTCCGGACATACGGAATTTCAATCGAATCATCCGTTTCCTCCAGCAGGATCAGGCCAACCACCTTCCCCCGGTCCATCAGGACAAGACTTGCGTCCGAGAATCTGTCCCGGTCCAGATATCCGTCCGGCACCTGAAAAGTCCGGTCATACTCCGATCCCAGCACAAAATTTTCCACTTTCGGGAAAGGTGCCTGATCCAGTGTACCGATATCACAGCTCTTCGGCGGAGCTTCCATCTCCTTGAAATCCTCCAGTTTTCCTTCGAAGCAGGAATACGGACTGTCATTCTCTGCGAAACCGCTTTCCATAAGCAGCTTCTCATCCCCCTCATCATCCGTACCTAAGAAGAGAACGGGTACTGCCATATCCTCCGGCAGATCCGTAACAATATCCAGAAGCGCCCGGGCCGTACCTTCCGCCTCCGGAAGAACCCGGATCCTTCTTACCCGGATATGATCCATATGGATCTCGGCAGTCAGGATGCCCAGCGGTTGTCCGGATTCCCTGTCACAGGCCCCCATGCAGCTGAACCGTCCGTTCAGGATCCCGAAGACCTCCTCATTTCCGAGGAATTCCATGTAATTACCGATGGTTTCTTCTGTCACGATCTCTGTCAGGATCTCTTCCGGTTTCCCCTTGTCATTCACCATGCTGATCTCCTTTATTCCTTCACTTTTTTACTCTCTCCCACCTATAAGCCCAGTGCTTCAAACATACCCTCGCGATCCATTTCCCCGGCCAGGACTTTAAGCAGCAGATCCGCGTATTGATCACAGACTGCCACGGCATTTCCCATACAGATATCCACCTGGTTTTTCAACGCTTCTCCGGTCAGTTCCACGGGAAGCGGTATAACCAGCTTGTAAAGCAGGATGCTGCCCCCACGTGTCACACCGAAGGATCCGCAGGGCAGATAACAATTCAGTCCGGCCATGGCCGCATAAAGTTCCCCGAGATGATCTCCGGAGATATCATCTGCGATGGTGATGGATGATACAAAATGTGCCACCGTATCCTCCTCACTTCCGAGGGGTGCGAAGAAGAATTCTCCCGTGGCTCCGTCCTCGTTGTCAAACCCCATCTCATCAAAGATCACCCTGAGAACATCCGTCTCTTTATTCTCACCGACTTCCGTGATCAGTGCAGGAATCAGTTCCTCCTGAAATTCTGCCTCAACCTGCATCATAACGTCATGGCGAGCCTTTATTATTCTTTCTTTATCCATTTATGTAAACCTCCATTTTAGGGATCCGTCATCTAACGTCCTGATATCTTTCTTGCCAGCATATAAGCATCCGGCTTGCCCTTCTTCTCATCATAGGGAAGCCCGAAGGATTTGATCAGCTGGATGTATGCCTTCTTTTCATCCCCGGAAATACCTGATCCCGGTTCGAAGAGCTTGCACCGGATAAAATCAGCATATTTCTTTCCGATCTGATCCGCCGCACTGGCAACATCGCTGAAGCCTGCACATGCCAGAAGCCTCCTTCGAAGCTGTTCCTTAAAGGCTTTCTTGTTATGGATCTCCCGATTCTCCGCCTTCATCTTTTTCAGGGCATTTTCATACAGGGAATCAAACTGGAGATACTGATCGATCATATCGGTCTTGATATCTCCCAGCATGGATACATTCATTATGGAGGATCCGATGCCTGCACCTATGGAGATCAAACCGAGTCCCGGAATAAGGATACTCGCCGGCGCCATGGTACTGATCACTGTATCAACCGCTGCAAATGTGGTTTTATACTTGCTCATCTTACCGGAGAGCCGGAGCATGTTCTTCTCGTACCGAAGTTCTTTTTCCCTCTTCTTCTTTTCCTGCTCGGACTTTTCCGGTTCCCGGATCAGTTCATTTTTACGCTTAAAATATTCGGTTGCTTTCTTTGAATTGCGGATATCCAGACCGGCGGAGATCGTCTTTCCGGTTCCGATCAGCACTGAAGTCGCCCCAAGAACAACACCTGCCATCTTAAGTTTCTTGGTGACTTCATAGGCTTTCTCCGCGTCCACCGTGCCTGCCGCCTGCCCGGCATAATGCTGGGCAGTCTGGATGGTATTATAGACGTCTTTTCCGGTAGAGGCTATGTTCTTAATGATGTCAGCCACTGCGAAGCCGATATCCCCGGCATTCATATTTCCGGCATGCTTCGTCAGACCGTAAAGAGCTGCTCCCACGGAAACCAACTGGGAAATGGCATTGATGCTTGAAGTGGTATATGCCCCGGCATAAAGATTTGATCTTGCGATCTGTGTACCGCTGAGGCCCCAGCTGACATGTTTCCCCTTGCCGATCACATCCGTTCCCAGATTCCTGACCGCGGCTGCACCCTTCAGGACTGCATCCATACCTTTTCCGGCGGATGCTCCCACAGCGCCTACACCTGTCCCGTAAAGCGATCCGTAGAAGTTCGTATCTAAAACATTGGTATCCGGCTTATACGCAGTATCGGTTTTCTTCTGTTTTCCAAAGGCGTCATCTGCATCGATCAGTTTCTGACGGGCAGCTTCCATTTCTTCTGCTTTTACGGCCAGTCTTTCTTTCAGGGCAGCCTTTTTCTTCCTGTCCTTTTCCATCGCCGTCTTAACCATCACTTCCCGGTATTCCACGCCGACGGTATAGAATTCAATGACGGCATCCTGACGTGCACTCTCCAGCACATCCGGCAGTTTTTCATCCGTCTCCTTCATGCCCTCTCTTGATTCTTCGAAGGTCGGGGCTTCCTTTTTCTCCTTCCATTCCCTGCTTTTCTGTTCAAGCTCGGCAGCATTCTTTATATCATCCTTGAATGCATTGTTGATCTGCATTGCCTCGGTCAGCTTGTTCATATAGACGTAGGTTCCGGTGAGATGCGGAATGATCTTCCATTTTGATGTAAGCATCTGCTTCTTGAAATTATCAACGTTCGGAAGGTAGGAGTTCTGGGAATAGTATGCATCGATCACCTCCGGACTCTTTCTCTTTCCGGTTTCGATCAGATAGTAGATGAAGAGACGCTCCCTTTTCGTCTTACTGAAAAGCTCGCTGATGATCTCCCCGTGATGATTGCGTACCCCGAACATGCTTCCGATAATACCGCTGTTGTTGTAATTCCGGACAAACCACCGGTCGATCCGGTCAATCATAAGAAGCTGACTCTTGGACAGGGTCTGATCCATCTCCTCTGCAGCAAGCTTCTTCTCTTTTTCCTTTTCGCCATACTGATCAACCTGTCCGGTGATCATATCCTGAAGAGAATCCTGCATCTTCTCCTTCAGGTCCCCGTTCTCTTCATAATGACTAAGGACTCTTTCCCTTAGCTTATATTCATGCCAGAGGTCGATCACAGCTTTGATCTCAGGGTTGTAGTTTTTCCCCAGCTGTTTATGTCCTTCCTCATACGCCTTGATATCTTCTTCAAAAGGACTGAAGAGGGCCAGCTTATCCTTGATCTTCTCCCTCTCTCTTCCTTCCTGAAAAGCAAAATGTTTTGCCCACTTTTTATAGTGCTCTGCAAGGAGCTTGAGACGTTTTGTGTGCTTCTTGTCACTCTGATATGCCTCGGCATAGGCTGCTTTATCTTTTTCGAGAGGTTCCTCATCCTCCCCGCGTTTCTCCAGGTTCAGATCCCTGGCCATTGCCAGATAGAAGGCATTGGAAAGTTCATGCAGCTTTACCGCAGATCCCTTCCTTGATTTGCCCGTTCCCGTCAACCTGGAACCTCTGTGGAGATCGTAATAACCGTTTGCCGTTTCCGCAAGACGCATCACGGCAACGAGTGCATCTCCGGAATCGATCTTTTCCTCTTTTGCGGCGGCATCATACAGATTCTTTACACGTTCGATGGCTCTCCGCAGCTGAACAAAGGAAGAATCATCCTTCTTCCCGGTCTTTAAGGCTGCGTCATAGCCCTCATCCTCCAAGGCATGGTCAAGCTTCGTAACCGCTTTTCCGAAGATCAGAAACCGGTCACGAAGAGTCCCTTCCCGCAAAGGAACATCGACTTCTTCATTCAGAGTCTTCTGAAGATCCGTCTGTTGCTGCTGAAGATTCAGCTGTTCCTGCTGCGTGGCAAAGGTACTTACCTTCGCGTTTATATCTTTCATTTCCTGGGGTTCACTCTGCCGGCTCAGCAGTGATTGTTGCGCCGGCTGTTCCAGTTGCTCCGGCTGCCGGTTTAATTCTTCACCCGGTAAATCACCCATGATAACACCTCCATTACTTGTTACTGACTAAATAGAAACGAACGTCTGTCAGATGCGGAATAACTGCCGCTGTATGTCCGGCTTGTTCAGTTCATCCAAAGAGATCACCCTGTGTGTGGTCCGGATCCTTTCCGCGGTTTCCGGATCATGTGTTACCATGACCACCGTGGTCCCCTGTCGATGGATGATCTCCAGAAGACGGAAGATCTCTTCCGAAGCTGCCGGATCCAGATTGCCGGTAGGCTCATCTGCCAGAAGGATCAAAGGATAGTTGATGAGCGCCCGGGCCATACAAACCTTCTGGGTTTCCCCTCCCGACAGTTCCCTCGGGTTTCTCTTATATAAATGCTCGATCCGGAGTAGCTTCAGGACACTTGTGATCCTCTGGTCGATCTGCCTGTTTTTCAGACCGGTCATGGAAAGAACAAGTTCCAGATTTCCGTAGACCGAATACTCGTCAAAGAGCTTCGCGTCCTGAAAAACCACGCCGAGTTTTCTCCGGTAGGCAGGTATGTTTTTACTCTCTATCTCCCGGAGCTCCAGTCCGTCAACAATGATGCTTCCAGAATAATCGGTCAGTTCCTTTGTCAAAAGATGGATCAGCGTTGTTTTGCCTCTTCCGCTCCTGCCCGTGATCAATACGAACTCCCCTCGTTCGATACGGAGCGAGAGATCCTCGAAGACCGGAAGATTGGCATCCGGATAGGACATACCCATATGTTTTATATTGATCACGCCAGTCCCACCTCCGCAGCATACGGCTCGAAGTCAGACTTGGTAAATACCTTTCCGACCTTAACGAATTCGTACTTTACGGCGTTCAGGTAATGCTTCATATGTACCTTGCCTTCCGCCTCCGGATCCGCTGCCGCAAGAAATGCCGCATTTAAAATACAGTTTTTGATATTACCACCTACGAACTCGAACTTCTCCGCAAGGAACCGGATATCCACATCATCTGCCAGCGGCGTATCCTTCGGGATCGTCGTCTTCCAGAGCATTTCACGGGTATCCGGATCGGGGAACTGGAATTCCACGATGTACTTCATTCTTCGAAAGAAAGCCGGGTCGATGTTATGCTTGTAGTTCGTTGCAAGAACGGAAACCCCGTCATAGGCCTCCACTTCCTGCAGAAGCAGCGCAGTCTTATTATTATTGGAGGACTGGTTGGAACCTCCGTCATCGGATCTCTTTGCGAACAGCGTATCGCACTCGTCAAAGAACAGGACCACGTTACATTTCTTGGCTTCACGGAAGATCATGGAAATGGATTTCTCCGTCTCACCTACATACTTGTCGATAACCTTGGAAAGATCCACACGGTAAAGCTCCAGATTCAGCTCATGCGCGATAACCTGTGCGCACATGGATTTACCGGTACCGGGAGCTCCGAACAGCAGGATGGAAAGCCCGCGTCCGTAAGGATACTTCTTCGTATAATGCCAGTTCTCATATACCTGCTTCCGGAAGTTCATCTGGTCGATGGCATGCTCCAGAGTCTCCCTCTGTGTGGCATTCATGACAATATCATCAAAACCGAAATTTGCCTTGACCTTCGTTGCCTTCTGTGAAAGCTCCGAACTCAT
>CADBOV010000264.1 GCA_902796385.1 uncultured Lachnospiraceae bacterium | reverse complement strand
TCCCCAGGGATATTCCTATTCGGATGATACGGTTCGCAGATTTGCCAGACTGAAGCCGGCAGCGAGAGATTTCCGTATCTTCTGGGATAACGCTTACGGAATCCACCATTTATACGATGATGACCAGGATTATCTGATCGAGATCCTGGCAGAGTGCAAGCGTGCCGGAAATCCGGATCTTGCATATAAATTTGCATCCACATCAAAGATCACCTTCCCGGGAAGCGGAATCGCAGCACTTGCGACTTCACCGAACAACCTGGAGGATATCATGAAGCAGATGAAGAATCAGACCATCGGACATGATAAGGTAAATCAGCTGCGACATGTGAGATTCTTCAAGGATATCCACGGAATGACGGAGCATATGCGGAAGCATGCGGATATCATCCGCCCGAAATTCGAGGCAGTGGAGGAGATCTTCGATAAGGAACTGGCAGGTCTTGAGATCGGTGAGTGGACAAAGCCGAAGGGAGGCTACTTCATCAGCTTTGATGCGCTTCCGGGCTGTGCAAAGGAGATCGTATCCCGCGCAAAGAAGGCAGGCGTTACCATGACGGGCGCAGGTGCAACCTGGCCGTACGGTAAGGATCCGCAGGATTCCAACATCCGTGTGGCTCCGACCTATCCGACACTGGATGATCTGAAGATCGCAGCAGAGCTCTTTACTCTCTGCGTAAAGCTGGTAAGTGCGGAAAAACTTCTGGAGACTGTTGAAGAATGAAACCGGATATCGTTTATGAAGACAAATACATGATCGCGGTGGTAAAGCCTTACGGTACCCCTTCCCAGTCGGATCATTCCAACCGGGAGGATATGATCAGTATCGTAAAGAATTACATGTTCGACCGCGGTGATACGGACGATGAGCCGTATCTGGCAGTGATCAACCGGCTGGACCGCCCGGTGGCAGGCATTCTGCTCATGGCAAAGACGGAGGAGGCTGCCGCAAAGCTGACAGATCTGATCCAGGACCGGAAGATCGAGAAATCCTATCAGGCGGTGGTGAGAGGTGAGGTTCCGGATGATGAAGGTTCCTTTACGGACTGGATCCTGGCGGATAAAAAGACCAACATTTCCAAGGTGGTACCGGAGGGAACGAAGGGTGCGAAAAAGGCAGTCCTTACCTATGAGGTTCTGGATGTGCTGGAAACGGACGAAGGTGTGTTCACCTATCTTCTGATCCATCTGGAGACGGGGCGGCATCACCAGATCCGCTGTCAGATGGCTGCCCACGGATTCCCGGTCATGGGGGACACGAAATACGGCCCCGTCGGAAAGAAAAAATCGGCCGGCATCGGACTTTACAGTACGCGGATGGTATTCACGCATCCCTACACAGGGGAAGAGGTCTTTCTGCACAGGGAACCGGAGGGTGAAGCGTTTGACCTTCTGGATGCGGAGGATCCCGACTGGTAGACCGGATCCGGGCAGGAAGGCGACCGGACAGACATGTAGTATAGACAGACGTAACTGAACAGTGAAAGACAAATCAGAACTAAGAGGAAACGAAAATGGCAAATGACAAGAAAAAAGTAGAAGCGATCACATCCATGGAGGATGATTTTGCACAGTGGTATACGGACGTGGTCCTGAAGGCAGACCTGACAGGCTACACCAGCGTAAAGGGATTCATGGTACTCAAGCCCGCAGGTTACGCAATCTGGGAACTGATCCAGCGTCAGCTGGATGAGCGGTTCAAGAAGACCGGTGTTGAAAATGTATATCTGCCCCTGCTGATCCCGGAAAGCCTTCTTCAGAAGGAAAAGGATCATGTGGAAGGCTTTGCGCCGGAGGTTGCATGGGTAACCCACGGCGGTGTGAGCGAGCTGCAGGAAAGAATGTGCGTACGTCCCACATCCGAAACCCTTTTCTGTGATTTCTATCAGAAGGACATCACATCCTACCGTGATCTTCCGAAGGTATATAATCAGTGGTGCTCCGTAGTCCGTTGGGAAAAGGAGACCCGCCCATTCCTTCGTTCCAGGGAGTTCCTGTGGCAGGAAGGACATACGGCACATGCTTCGGCTGAGGAAGCTGAGGAGAGAACAGAGCAGATGCTGAATGTTTACGCTGACTTCTGTGAGGATGTGCTGGCGATCCCGGTGGTTCGCGGACAGAAGACGGAGAAGGAGAAATTCGCAGGTGCGGTTGCAACCTATACCATCGAAGCGCTGATGCATGACGGTAAAGCACTGCAGTCCGGAACCAGCCACAACTT
>CADBOV010000263.1 GCA_902796385.1 uncultured Lachnospiraceae bacterium | reverse complement strand
TGAATAACCGGTAAATAAAACCTGTCAGAACAGATACTGTCAGAACGGACACCGTCAGACCGGACATCGTCAGACCGGACACCGCAGGCAATACACAGTCAGCATCATCTGTTTTCAGAAACACTGTCTGAGGGAAGGATAGAATCAGATGGCAAACGAAAAACGGAAAGGAAAAACAGAAGGAAGATTCCGGGTATATCAGATTGAGATACTCGTTGTAATTGCGTCGATCATTTTGATCGTTACGGCGATTCTGGATTTTGTTATCCTTGAACTTACGGGAAAAGCAATGCAGAACAAGACCTCGGATCTGATTTCTGCAAACAGCAGACAGCTGGAACTGAATATCAATTCTTATCTTGAACGGATGGAGACGACCTGTACCCTTCTTTTTTCGGATGATGAGTATTATCTTTACGATGCGACCGATCCGAAGCTGGATGAATATGAAAAGATCAAGACAGAAGACAAGATAAGAGACCGGATCGTGGATATCGGTCTGATGGAGAATTATTCCGATTTCGGAATTGTATTCTCCGATGATCATAAGGTTGGCTGGATCTCCCACGGAACAGAAGACCTTTTCCCGGAAGGCGGGGTCTATGATACATTTTCAAAATATATCGTAAATCCGAAGAAAAATGACGGCTGGTGCTTCGGTGTGAACGGATGTACCGACCGGATGTTCTACATCAAGCGTCTGAATCCCAATGCGATCCTTGTCACCGCCATCTATACCATGGAGCTTTCTTCGGAATTCATTTATCCGGAATTGCTGGAGGATATGACGATCCGACTGGTGGACCAGAGTGACACCATCATGTTTTCTTCCGATCAGGAAGAAATCGGAAAAAAGCTTCCGGACGAGATTCGTCAGGGACTTGAACGGAAGAACAAAGACTATATCATTTATTCAAATGTCTGCAGAAATGACTGGCGCGTTGTTTCCGCCGTACCGACAAAGAGTATCCTTCAGGAAAATATCAGACTCCGGAAGCTGACGCTTTGGATTTCAATCGGTATGGCAGCCCTGTTCTTCTTTGTGGGACTGCTGGTTGTTCTTCGCCTTTCAAAGCCCGTGGGCGGTATGGTTACCTCTCTGCAGGAAAAGGCAGAGATCGACCGGCTGTCCGGTGTTATGAACAAAGGAACCTTCCAGGAAGAAACGGAGAAGAAGATTTCAAATCAGAGGGAATCCCGTGTACTCGTCTTTGTAATGCTGGACGTGGATAATTTTAAGCAGGTGAATGATAAACTGGGACATGCCTACGGAGATCAGGTGATCATCCGGTTCGGTAACCTGCTCCGGAAACTCTACGACAGCGAAACCCTGATCGGTCGTCAGGGCGGTGATGAGTTTGCCATTTTCACGGAATGCGTCGATGTGGACAGGAAGGAAGTTGTCGACGCAGTACGGGATCAGATGGATAAGGTCTTTGTTGAATTCCATAACGAATTCGAATCGGAGAGAGAATCCTGTGATATTTCCCTCAGCGGCGGTGTTTATGTCACGGAAGAGAAGGATCTGACATATAAGAAAATGTTTGATAAGGCGGACGGTGCACTCTATACTTCAAAGAATCTGGGCAAGGCCAGATATACACTGGTTGAGGAGCCTTAGGAGACGGTAAGATGTCCCGCAGTCGATAGGAGGCTGTATGAAGAAAAAAAACGGTACGAGAACAATATTCCTCCTGTTATTACTGGCTTTGGTGGCAGTCTCTGTTTTCATGGTCATCTGGATGTTTAACCGGGAGAATACTTCGGAAAACTCCGGCAGTCACACGGATGTAACACGTGTGCAGATGTCCTGGTGGGGAAATGACGGACGGCATATGTATACCATGAAGGGCGTGGATCTGTTCCAGGAGAAGAATCCGGAGATTGCGGTTGCCTATCGTTATGGTGAGTGGAACGGATATGAAAAGCGAAACAAGGTCTGGATGAAATCGCACAATGCAGCAGATGTCATGCAGATCAACTACGCATGGCTGAATGAGTATTCCAAAGACGGAGAGGGATACTATGATCTGAACACACTCTCTGAGTATATCGACCTTGACAACTTTACGGAGGAAGAACTGTCCTACGGTATGCAGAACGGTAAGCTGAATGCGCTTCCGATCGCAATGAATACACATACATTTTACTATAATCAGGATATTCTGGAGGAGAACGGTCTCAGTGTTCCGGAAACATGGGATGATCTTTTTGCAATGGCAAAGGTTCTCGGACCGCAGGGGAAATATGTGCTGGGATTCAGTAAGAAGCAGATGTTCCTGCTCCTGATCAGTTACTATGAGCAGAGCACGGGAAAACGTTTCTTTAATGATGACGGGACCCTGGCCATCGACGAAGCCGGAATTACCGGGCTTCTGGAATTATACAAGAAGCTGATCGATGAAAAGGTGGTTTGTCCCGTGGATTCCTTTGACCGTACGGATTATATGTCAGGAAAGATTGTGGGAACCATGTGCTGGATCAGCGATACGAAACTATACTGTGACGCACCTTTGGAAGCCGGTGTAAATGTGAGCCACGGTTCTTATCCCAAACTTCCGGGTGCAACTACTTCCGGATGGTATATCAAACCCGCTACCATGTGGGCGATCAGTGTTGACACGGAGCATCCCGAGGAAGCGGCAAAACTCCTGAATTATCTTCTGAATGATCCGGAGATGGCAAAGCTTCAGAAAAATGAGAAGGGTGTTCCGGTCAGCAAGGCGGCTGTTGCGGCGCTGAAGGAAGAGGGGCTCCTGGAAACAAATGAATATAAGGCAATTCAGGAAATGAATGAAAAGCAGGGAGAACTGAAACTGATCATTCCGAATATGGAAAATGAACGGATCATCGATGCCTTTAAGATAAAAGCGGATGAGTACCTGTATGATAAGATGTCGGTTTCACAATGTGCCACTGAGACACGGAAGGCCATGCAGGCTGTGATCGACGGGGCAGACTGAATCTTAAAATGATCAGGATACGAAGAAATCAGGATATGAACTGATCGGAATAGGAAGAATAATGAATATGAACACTTCGGGCCACCGGTGGCATACTGCCGGGGACCGAAGTGTTTTTTTGCGGCAGGATACAAAATTGAAAATAATTTTCATTTTCATATTGACATTTAATGATTCTGTGTTAAAATGAAAATCGTTTCCAATTTCGATTTCGGTCGTACCGGAAAAAAAGCGGATTGGAAACCGTTGTTTGAAAGGAAAGCAGTCTTTGGAGGAAGAAATATGGCAACGAAACCGAATTACAGAACTAAGCAGCGGGAACAGCTGCTGGATTACATGAAGACGGTGCCGGGAGAGCATATCACGGTGGGTGATGTTTGTGATTATCTGCATCGGCAGGGCGTATCGATCGGTCAGACCACGGTTTATCGTCAGATGGAGCGAATGGTCGATGAAGGCCTGGTACAGAAATATGTGATCGATATAAACAGTCCGGCATGCTTCGCATATATTCCGGAGGATGATCATTTCAAAGAGGGAATCTGTTTTCATTGCAAATGTGAGAAATGCGGTAAGCTGATCCACATGAACTGTGAGGCTCTCGGTGATATCAAGGAACATCTGATGGAACATCACGGTTTTGTGCTGGATCCCAGAAGAACCGTGTTCTACGGGGTCTGCGAGGATTGCAGAGCAAATAATTCAGTGAAATGACGGGAAACCGACTTGCAAATACGGAAGAAAGTGAAGGAGGTTCATCGAAGGATGAATAGGAAAAACGGAATGAAACATACGGTTAAAAAACATACAGAAAACAAAATGAATTTCACACGTACGGGAAGAACAGGAAGACTGACACTCCTTCTTTTGTCAATCTGTCTTATGCTTTCCTTTACCGGTTGCGGAAAGGGTACATCTGATGCGGGAACGGAGGGAAAGAACTCAGGAGACGGAAAAATATCCGTGGTTACAACCATCTTCCCGCTCCGGGACTGGATCACGGAAATCCTGGGAGACAATCCGGCAGGCGTTGAGATAACACTCCTTATGGATAACGGTGCTGATCTGCACAGCTATCAGCCTACCGCAGAGGACATTATGAAAATCAGTACCTGCGACCTGTTTGTATATGTGGGCGGTGAATCCGACAAATGGGTTTCGGATGCACTGAAGGAGGCGACGAATAAGGATATGGTCGTGATCAATCTGATGGATGTTCTCGGAGATACCGCCAAGGAAGAAGAGACCGTCGAAGGAATGCAGGATGACGATCATGATGATGACAAGCATGAAGACGCGGATGATCATGA
>CADBOV010000262.1 GCA_902796385.1 uncultured Lachnospiraceae bacterium | reverse complement strand
TATCCACCCATTGGGAAGTCGCGTAAGTGCCATCAGAAAGCCTATACTTCCAGTAATTTCCCTTCTTCTCCCAGGTGCCTGCTGCCTGTGCCGCGTCGTTCTTCGCCTTCTGGTCAGCCGCTTCCTGCGCGGAAACAGTAAACTCCGGAGAGCTGTACCAGGACGTCGCCGTCCCGTCCGCCTTGCCGATCGCCCGGACCTCATACTTGTAGGTGCCGGCCTTCGTCATGCTCTCCCGCGCGTCATACTTGCACTTCGTGACTGTCTGAACAGCGCCAAGCGGGTTTCCGTCGCGCACCAGCCTGACCTCATAGGAAGCGGCGCCGGCCGATGCCGACCACTCCGCCACCTTATTCTCCGCAGTCACGCTCGCGATCGGACCGGCATGGTCACTGATCTTCGGAAGCTCCACCGTGACCGTGCAGCCGTAGCGGGAATCCGTAAGTGTTGCTTTCTTGAAGGTCGCACCTTCCACATTGACCACTAGTCCACTTTTCACCGCAAGGAAGCGATAGCCTTCCTTCGCGGAAAGAAGGATCTTCATGGTCGGCGTATCCTTCTCCGTCCAGGTCTCGTTCGTATTGGTCATCTCATAGAAATTGTACTCGTATCCCGCCTCGACGACCTCGATCTTCAGGTTCTCCTCATGGTTTACAAGCTCGCCCGCGTTGGCATTGCCGGTGATCTTAATCGATATCGTGCTGATGGTCCTGGCTTTTGCTGCCATTGTCGGGACCACGAACAGTACTGAAGCCACCATCACACTCAGCACCAGCGCCATTAATCTCTTCATCTTTTTCATATATCCGCTCCGTTCTCAGGACACAACATACTAACCCGTGCCGTTCCCGGCACGATTACATTCCATACTATATCACTGCAGTCAGTCTATGAACAATGCAGAAAGCATTAAGTCTTCTTTCTTTTTTCTTACTTTTCAACGATCTGATAAACACTTCCGCCAAACCGGGAACATATTCCCGTGTATAGCTGATCTGGAAGCAGGTCTTCTCACGGCAAAAGACACGCGAAAAGACACCCGATCACTGTACCGACAGTATTCATGATCAGATCCGAAAGCTCTGCAAGACGAAGCCTCCATCTCAGCTGCAGGACTTCGATCGCCAGCGAAAAAAGAAAGCCAAACAGAAGAACACGCCACTGTTCTTTCCTATGCAGGAAGCATCCTCCAAGAAATCCTACAGGAATAAAAAGCAGCACATTTTCAATAACATACGCTCTTCCTTGCGGTCCCTCAAGCCAGGTGCCGTACCATTTCAGATCCAGCACGGGATCATTCATGATCTTGCGGTTATAAAGCGTGTAGAACAGCACCAGGACAAGAAAGCTCAGGAACGCAAAGATCAGGACTTCATTCAGAAGCCCTTTCCGTCTGCTTTTCTGCACGACCAGAAGGCGCGCGGCCAGCATCGTCCCTCCGCAGACAAGCGCCTGCGGAACATACCTTTGTATTCTGGTAATGTCCTTCAGTATCAGCGGAAGCATTTCATTCATCGCGAATTACCTACTCATGGATCTCGATCGGCAGCCCATCCGGATCCCGGAAGAAGGTCATCTTCTCCACCGTGAACGTATCCCGCCTGACCGGTTCGCATGGAATGCCCTTTGTCTCCAGCTCCGCCACCACTGCGTCCACACTCCCGACCCGGAACGCAAGATGCCTGAGGCCATAGGCTTCCGGACCGGAGAGCCGCTCCGGGTGATCCTTCATGACAAAAAGCTCCAGCTCTGTCGTTTCATTCACGCGGAGGTCGATCTTCCAGTCATCGCGTTCAGGACGATAGTTCTCACGGACCACGGAGAGGCCAAGCTTATTACAATAGAAATCGACTGCCCTGTCCTTATCGGAACAAATAATGGCAATGTGGTGAATGCTGTCTAACGTCATTTGAATGCCTCCGCTTATTTCAGCTTTTCAGTCCATTCCTCCACTTTAAAGCCGGTCAGGACAAACCCGTCGCCGACCACCAGCGGACGTTTCACCAGCATTCCGTCCGTAGCAAGAAGCGCAAGCTGCTCGTCCTCACTCATCTCCGGCAGCCTTTTCGAAAGTCCCAGCTCCCGATATGGAATGCCGCTCGTATTGAAGAAACGTTTAAGCGGCAGACCGCTTACGGCATAGTATTCCCGCAAAGCCTTCTCATCCGGATGATCCGCCTTGATGTCGATCACTTCATGCTCAATTCCATTTTCTTCCAGCCATTTCAAAGCCTTCTTACAGGTGGTGCACCTGCTGTAGCAATATACTTTAAGCATTGTTTTCCTCCAACTGCAGCACGACCTGTCTGTTGGCCGTGCCATACACTGTTTCCATCACAGCAGATTAAAATCCGACACCTTCTCCCTGTGCCACCCGAGGCTCCTTGCCCACTCAAGGTATTCCTTCTTCTGCCGTTTTGCCGCTTCTTTCTCCTCCGGGTCCATGCCTTTCAGTTCAGGATTGACCTGCTGAAGGAATTCCGTGAAACCATGGATCCCTCCGACATCATCCACCAGCATTTCTCCGTCTCGCGCGATCAGGACAGGACGATAGACCTCCCTGCATTTCACATTCGCACGGTCAAGCTCTGCCTGGGTTATCCTGCCGGACTCCACAAGATCCACACAGTTCCGGCTTGCCGTGATCCTGATCTTCCAGTTGTCTCCAAAATCGTAGTTGTACAGAAGCTCATCCGTTACTGGCGATGTCGGCACCTGCAGATCCGGCGCGTCGACCTGTCTGTTTATGATGCTTTTAATATACTTCTCCGCCCTTGCATATACTTCATCCCCGGAGCCTGAGATCTGCTGATCCACATACCTGCGCTCTTCCTTAGGGCCATCCTCAGGAAGAAAGAACTTGCCGGCCGCCAGAACGCTGTTTATCGGAAGTCTTTCCAGAAGCGCCATGGGGTTACGGTCAAACATAAACCGCAGGCCATCTGATGGTACCTTTCCAAGCTTGACTACTTCTACCCGACAGGGGACCTTTTCTCCATGCCAGGGTTTCGGTTCCGGTCTTTTCTTCCCTTTGTAATCGCGGACCGGCAAAACCTCTGAAACATATTCCTCTCCATCATATTTTCCGGATACATGGTTATATGCCCTGGAATACATGACATAATAATCCTCATCCATATCCAGGTCCATCATATCTTTCTGGCAGGACAGGATTCCTTCCCCATGGCACTGGGACAAATACGGACCGGTATATTTCCTGCGAAGCCAGTTCTTAAAGCTCCCTCCGTTATAATCATCCGCCCAGAACTCATCCGCTTCATCCATAAGCGGTGAACGGAACAAAACGCCGACCAGGCGTCTCCACATGGATACATTATGGCTCGTGAGGGACAAGAATCTTTTCTCCGGCAGCTCAAACTGGCGCAGATGGGAATTCTGCCAGCCAAATGCCCGCTGGATCATATAATGAAGCGCGTACAACGGAATATCTTCCGGGACAATGACATCCCTGCTGATGCTTCTGCCATGTTCCAGCTTTCCGTATTTCCTGAGCACTTCCGCATCGCCATCATTGATCATATCAGCTGCATACTCATCGAAGAGCTCCATATGAAGACGAAGCACCCCTTCCGGTTCCGGCGGCAGGCGGCTGCCTGCGATCTTCTCAAGAGCTCCCGTGTTTCTGTCGTTCAACGCCCCCGGGAACTGACCCGTCCTCAAAGCAAGAAAGATTTCTCTTTCCTTTTCCTGGTCATCTTCTTTCAGTTCTGCTTCCAGCGTCTCATGGATCTCATCCATTTCCTCCCATGTATCCATGCGCGGCCTGTGACAGGTTTCCGTATAGGACATTTTGATGTCCTGCGGATCTTTCTTTGTCTGTACCCGGCCTGCCTGCCGTTTTAACTGCTTTTTCTCATATGCCCGGTATTCCCTTACGAGAACCGCATGCTCTGATGGCTCCAAGGTGTTATCCATTTTGTCTTCATATGGAAGTGCCGTGGATACAGTCGCAACAGATATGCCGAGATTCTTCGCGATCTCTTTGACCGTCATCCCCCTCTTCCGCATTGCAAGGACGGTTTCAGTAAGCGGCGATTCGATCTCTCCCATCGTGATCAGGATCTTTCTGACCTTATTGCGGTTGATGTTAAACCTGAGCGATGTTTCACGGATGGAGCCATCCGGTTCCAAAAGAGATTTTGTGCCACGAAAATACGTAGCGACTTGTTCCATGAATTCTCTGTCTTTTCCTGAAATAGGCATATGGTTTCTCCCTGTTTCTCAATTAGACATGTCTTATCCTGATTATAACCATGCCTGGTTCATATGTAAAGAAAGAGATAAATTATTTCACAGTTAGACATATTGAAGTAAATACCAACTTGCTTCAGGAGCAGCTGTCCAGTCCCGAATTTCTGAACCTCCTGGGGGATTTCTCACTCACTTGGATTTTTCTTTGGAGTAGAAATCTCCCAGAAGTTCCGGATCTTCTCAGCATCTCTGACATTCATTCTATCATAAGTGCATCTTACTTACTCTACCGTCACACTCTTCGCAAGGTTCCTAGGCTTGTCCACATCCAGGCTCCGGTTTACTGCAACATAATATCCAAGGAGCTGCAGCGGGATCACCGCAAGCGACGCCGCAAAGTGTTCATCCGTCTTCGGTACATAAAACGTAAAGTCTGCCGTATCTTCCATCGTGTAGTTTCCGAATGAAGTTAAACCACAAAGATAAGCCCCGCGACTCTTCACTTCGACCATGTTGGAGATCATCTTCTCGTACAGATCCCCCTGTGTTGCCACAGCGATGACCGGCGTTCCATCCTCTATGAGGCTGATCGTCCCGTGCTTCAGTTCTCCCGCAGCGTAAGCTTCAGAATGAACGTAGCTTACTTCCTTCATCTTAAGGCTGCCTTCCAGACAGACCCCATAATCAATCCCACGTCCGATAAAGAAGACATCCCGCGCATTTAAGAACTTATTCGCGAACCACTGGATCCGTTCCTTATCTTCCAGAACCTTCCCGATCTTTTCAGGGATCGAAAGCAGTTCACGAAGCATCTCCTGTTCTTTTGTTTCAGGCATCACGCCCCGGACTTCTGCCAGCTTCAAGGCAAGCAGGTCACACGCGGCAAGCTGCGCGGAATACGCCTTCGTCGTCGCAACTGCGATCTCCGGCCCTGCCAGTGTGTAGAAAACATGATCCGCCTCGCGGGCGATGCTGGAGCCTACCACATTGACGACAGCAAGCGTCCTGACGCCTTTTTCTTTCGCGTGGCGCAGTGCGGCAAGCGAGTCCGCAGTTTCACCGGACTGACTGATAATAACTGCCAGGCTGTCTTCAACAAGCGGCATAGTCCTGTAACGGAACTCCGACGCATATTCCACTCGGACCGGGACTCCCGCCAGATCCTCAAGAACATACTGTGCCGCCACGCCAACATGATATGCTGACCCGCAAGCAACGATCAGAATCTGTTTTAATGACTTCAGGAACTCGTCCGACAAGCCGGTCCCGGAAAGATCCAGTGTCAGTCTTCCCTCCACTTCACGGACCGCGGAACGGATCGTATCTCCTACGACCTTCGGCTGCTCATGGATCTCCTTCATCATGAAGTGCTCAAAACCGCCCTTTTCCGCTGCCTCTGCGTCCCAGGTGATATCCTTCAAAGGCTTTTCGATCACATCGCCGTTCAGGTCATAGAATTCAACGCCGCCTTCTGTAAGGCGCCCCATCTCAAGATTCCCTATGTAGTAAACATTCCGGGTATACTTCATGATCGCCGGCACATCCGACGCGACAAGGCTGCCCTCCTCTGCGACACCAACGATCATAGGGCTGTCCTTCCGGGCGACATAGATCTCTCCCGGATAATCACTGAACATCACTGCCAGTGCATACGAACCACGGACCCGGACCATGGTCTTCGCCAGCGCGTCGATCGGTCCCACCTGATATTTCTTATAGTAATAATCGATCAGCTTGACCGCTACTTCCGTATCCGTATCAGAATAGAAAGCATAACCCTTCTTTTCGAGTTTCGCTTTCAGTTCCTGATAGTTTTCAATTATGCCGTTATGGACACCAACTACATTTCCATCATCTGAAACATGAGGATGCGCGTTATTCTCCGTCGGTTCACCATGAGTAGCCCAACGAGTATGGCCGATTCCACACGTGCCCGGAAGCGTCCTGCCTCCGTCGATCTTTTCGGAAAGGACCTTCAGCCTTCCCTTTGCCTTGACCACGACCGGAGCAGAGTCTCCATCCCGGACTGCAAGACCTGCCGAGTCATAACCTCTGTATTCCAGCTTCGAAAGACCATCCAGAAGGATGGGCGCTGCCTGTAATTTTCCTGTAAAACCAACGATACCACACATGTTGTTGCCTTTCTAAAAAGAACGAAAATGCTAAGCTTTATCTATTCCATCAATAACACAAGAAACCAAATGTTTCTTGTTGCAAACACAGTTCTCCGCCAATGAGATAATTGCAGGAAGAATAGATGCCTTAAAGAGATCATCATCAAACCATCTGTGGAGATTCTCATCCAGATAATCTTCAAGGATCACATTCAATACCCGCAATACCGGCAAAGGATGTTCATTCACAAAGCAGATCAAAGGAAGTGCCTTTTCAGCATGAAAATACTTACAACGCATCTTATACGACAAATACAGGAGAAGAGACGCATAAGGATGCATAACTTCCGGAGATAACCCTGCTTTCGCAAAAATAGTCTTTATCATTCTGAACAATAGTCAATAACCGTTGAAAGTCGTCTTTTTATCCCGTGATAATGACTATCAAGAGAAATTAGTGCAAATATCTTTTCATTACCAATCTGCACTCATTATATCATCCTCGATAATAACGTCACTGTAATCAGTTCTTCCCAATTATTAGAATTATCAACAGCCTGTTTCAGTACTTCCTTTTCCAGGTCTGTTAATGGTTTGGCGGAGTTTTCTATGAGCCACTTGCAAAGGAATTTGATTTGTTCTTCAGTCATGGCGACACTTCACTTTCCTTTTTCTCATGTTCCCATTCTCGCATTAGTTTTCTCGTCGCAGTGAGCCTCTTTGCCTCATCTGGTTCGTAGTAAAATTCTTCCGAACCAGATACAATGGCGAGGGC
>CADBOV010000261.1 GCA_902796385.1 uncultured Lachnospiraceae bacterium | reverse complement strand
CCTCCGGCTTTAAAACCGCCTCTGCCTCAACCTGCTTTCCGCCGCTTGTAAAGGGTTTCCCGGTCTTCTTATCCATCAGGATTCCCTTTAAATGATACTCTTCTCCCGGGGTCAGTTCACTGTATTCCACGGTATCGATCACGGTTCCCTCCACTTCCTCCAGAAGATGATCCCCGTCTTTTTTATCCGTTGCCGTGGTTTTCAGTTTCGGAACGCGAATGATCTGTCCCTCATAATCTGCTTCCTTATGCTCCCCGATCAGTTTCGCATTGTGGTACATTTCTTCGAAGATTACGATCCGGTTTCCTCCCAGTCCGGTGGCATCCAGTGTATATTCCAGAGTTTCTTCACCGCTTTCTTTCTCTGCCACAAAGGTTTTTTCCGCAGAAACGATTTCTCCGTTTACCAGAAACGGTTCTCCGGAAACCGAATCATACAGTGTTCCCTTGATCTGATACTCTTCTCCCGGAATGATATGTTCATACATGACCCGATCCTGAAGTATCTGGTTTTCCGCCGCATCCGCCGTATGGGTTCCGCTTTCTTTTGAAAGAGCCTCCGTTCCGATCCCGGGGAAATGAATGGTCTGACCCTCATCCTCCGGATTTGCATGGGAAGCTATCAGAAACCTGTTTACCTCTTCCCCCTCCAGCGGCTCTCTGTGATTCCCATCTATGTCTACCGGCTGTGCTTCCATGTAGAGATATTCAAATGCAACCACATCTTTTCCTGCAAGGGCAGATGCATCCAGTTCAAAGGTAACTTTCTCTTTTCCACTGCTTTTCGTCGGTACAAAATCCTTCCATACTTCAACGATCTGCCCCCGGTCCTGATCATCCTCCTCAGCTGATCCGTCATCCTCAATTGATCCATCGCCCTCAGCCACTTCATCTCCTTCTGCTGATCCGCCACCTTCTGCTGATCCGTCGCCCTCTGCTGACTCATCTCCGGCATCCGAAGCTTCCTCCGGCGTGTTATCATCTTTCTTTTCTGCCGGGATCCGGATCGGTTCACCGGTTTCCCGGTCCACCAAAACACCTCTTAGAAAGTATGCGTTTCCTTTATTCAGGCCATCATAGGTTACCGTATCCACCAGTGTGACATTTCCCCTGGCCAGAGCCAGCTGCGTACCGGTTTCGGAATTACGGATACTTGTTGATATCGTCACCTTGTCATTTTCAACATCTCCCAGATCCACCAGTACATCATTACTGTTGATCTGAAGCTGGAACGGATCCACCAGCCGGCGATTCAGATTTGCCATGCATCTAAGTTCCTCGATCCGGTATTTCCCATAGGGCAGTCGGCCTCTCCCGGGTTTTTCCTCCGTATCACCGAACCACAGACTTCCATCCTGACGGGAATTGTAGATCCCGTCCTTCCCTACGGTAAAAACATGGGACTCCCCGGTTTTTACCGATGTGATACGGAATTGAACACCGGCAAGCGGTTTTCCCTTCTCGTCCACCTTCCGAAGCTGGAAATCTCCTCTGACGGGCTCATCCTCCGCAATCAGATCCAGTTCCGTTGCAGCTGAGACTTTCCCGTCCTTTTCCTGTATCTGGGTAACAAATTCCTTCTTTCCGTCAAACGGTTTACTGTTCAGTACATATCCTGCCGGGGCCTTTGTCTCGGTAATCCGGATCGTACCGATCAGCAGAATCGTTTTCCCGCCTTTCACATACAGATCCGATCCTCCAGCCAGATGCTTTTGATCCAGGTATGCTTCACCGTTCGCATCCGTCTCGATGATCCATTTAGCCTTTGGTTTCTCGGGAAGCTGCTTTTCCGTATAGAGTCCGCCGAAATACTCCACCGTAAACTGAGCTCCTTTGATCTTCTTTCCTGTCTCACTGTCTTTCTTCTGTACTTTAAGATTTGCGGTCCCCGTAGCCGGAACCTCTTCCGATTCGAATACTCCGTCCTTATCATCCTTTGTGATATTGATGGTATGGGTTTTGGTATCCAGCAGATAACCGGGAGAAGCTTTTCTCTCCTTTGCAGTATATTTTCCTACCGGAAGTTTGGTAAGCCTGGTCCCGGAAGTTCTCTCACCGTTTTTTCCGACAACATGTCCGATTCCTTTTTTATCTGTCTCAAACTCACCTACAACCTCCCCTTTGCTGTTCTCAACTATGTACCGGGCACCTTCCAGACTATAGCTGCTGTTTCCGGAGACATAGGATTCCATATTTGCCGCAGTGACCTTCTTAAGAGAAACCGTTCCGGCAGGCTCATCCTTCACACGATAAACCCGGTATGCATTTGGCGCTTTTCCTCCGATATCATAGGTATTATAGGTCTGGAACGCTTCAAACCAGTATTCGGAACTGCTCGCCCCGTTTGACATATAATATCCGCCGATACCGACGATCGCTACATGTCCCCAGTTATATCGTCTCTGATCCGTGACAAATATGATCACATCACCTTCCCGAAGCTCTCTGGCATCGAAATCAGCCATATCCACTCCGCCGTTTTGTCCGTTTCCCACAACCTGGGTGAATTCACCACTGGCAACGATCTGCTCCTCAACCTGATATACTCCGGCACTTCCCGGGATCTTATCTGCGACCTTCTTCGGATATACGGCACGTATCACATTTGACACAAAGGATGCGCACGACACGTATCCTCCGGCCGACTTGGTCATCGTATTTCCGGGCGTCACCATATTATACTGTTGGATCAGATGCTGCTTAACAGCCGGCCACCAGGATTCCTCATTTGTCTTTGTACCGGTATAGATTGCATTCGGATAGCTGTTCGCAGCCGAAACATCTTCCCAGTTCAGCGGTATACTGAGGAGAAGTATGCAGATAGCCAGACCAAGAACCGCAAGCCGCCTTCCCCAGATTTTGACCCTTTTCTTTTTCTCTCTCATTTTTTCTCCTTTCTACGAGCAGTAGTATTCTTCCCCGGCAAAGCTGACCACATCCCCGAAATGCAGTTCCGCCGTTTCATTATTTAATAAACGCACATGATTGATAAATGTACCGTTTGTCGATCCCAGGTCCCTGAGTGTGACCACCCGCCCTACACATTCGATCCTTGCATGGGTCCGGCTGATGGACGGATCCGGAATACAGTATTCATTTTCCCTTTCTGATCTTCCGATCCTGCAATAGCCTTCCGAGATCAGAATCGGAAGCTGCTTTCCCTTCTCCGAAGGAACAAGCTTGTGAATTCCCTCCTCCACTGCCCTGACCGGTGCATTATCCCT
>CADBOV010000260.1 GCA_902796385.1 uncultured Lachnospiraceae bacterium | reverse complement strand
GGAATACAAGTAAAACGAAAACGAGAACGGTATTTGGGGAAATACTGACGCAAAGTATGAAACTGTAAACATAGTTATTTAAGAGAGGAGTTACGCTATGGAAATGGAAACCTGTATCAGGGAGAGAAGAAGTGTACGTCGTTTCACGGAGGAACCCGTGGATCATGAAACAATCGAGAAGATCATTGATCTGGCGCGGTTTGCACCGTCCTGGAAGAATACCCAGACCACTCGTTATTATGTGATCGAGGATGCTGCAATGATCGACCGGATCCGTGAAGAAGGCGTTTTGGGATTTGAAGGAAATCAGAAGACGCTTGCAAAGGCTTCGCAGCTGGTGGTTGTTGCAACCGTAAATAAACGTTGCGGCTATGAGAGGGACGGATCCTTCACAACCTCCAAGGAGGACCGGTGGGAGATGTTTGATGCGGGAATCGCAACCCAGACATTTTCACTGGCAGCGCATGCACTCGGAGTAGGAAGCGTTATGATGGGAATCTTCGATGAGAAGAAGATCGCTGAGATCATTCAACTTCCCGAGGGACAGAGCGTATCCTGTCTTCTTGCCATCGGTTATCCGAAATTTACACCGGATCCGGTTCCGAGAAAGGAAGTTGCGGATCTTCTGCAATACCGTTGATCAGTAAAGGAGACATTTTTTGAAACGAGTATTTATTGCCGAGAAGCCCAGTGTCGCCCAGCAGTTTGCGGCGGCACTGGGACTTCGTGGTGCCAGACAGAACGGTTACATCGAAGAGAATGACACCATTGTTACCTGGTGCGTCGGGCATTTGGTCACCATGAGTTATCCGGATGCATATGATCCGGCACTGAAACGCTGGAGCCAGGAAACCATCCCCTTCATTCCGGAAACCTTCCGGTATGAGGTGATCTCCGGCGTAGCCAAACAGTTTAATATAGTGAAGGAACTTCTGAACCGGGAGGATGTGGAATCGATCTATGTCTGCACCGACTCGGGACGGGAGGGAGAGTATATCTACCGGCTGGTCGATCAGATGGCAGAGGTTCCTTCAACGAAGAAGAAATTCCGTGTGTGGATCGACTCCCAGACGGACGAAGAGATCCTCCGCGGAATCCGTGAGGCGAAACCGCTTTCGGCATATGATTCACTTTCGGACGCGGCATACCTTAGGGCAAAGGAAGACTATCTGATGGGCATTAATTTCTCCAGGGCGCTTTCCCTGAAGTATTCCTATCCCATCAAAAATTACCTGGGACTGGACCGCTGTGTGATCGCCGTCGGACGTGTGATGACATGCGTTCTGGGGATGATCGTACAAAGAGAAAGAGAGATCCGGGATTTCCGTCCGACCCCGTTTTACCGTGTGCTTGCAAATGTGGGAAAGAAGCCGGATGAAGCTGATAACCGCATGCTTTTTGAAGCGGAATGGAAGGCGGTGGAAGGCAGTAAGTATTTCGGCAGCCCGAAGCTGTATAAGGAAAACGGCTTCCGGGAGAAGGAGACGGCCGAAGAACTGATCCGTTTTCTGGAGGAGCCGCTTCCGGTAACACTCCGGGTGGAAAGCATCACGAAGAAAACAGAGAAAAAGAATCCGCCGCTGTTATACAACCTGGCGGAATTACAGAATGACTGCTCGAAGATATTTAAGATCAATCCTTCGCAGACACTGGAGATCGTACAGGAACTGTACGAGAAGAAAATGGTCACCTATCCGAGAACGGATGCAAGGGTTCTTTCTTCTGCAGTTGCAAAGGAAATAGATAAGAATCTGAGGGGACTTGCGGCATATCCGGTTCTGGGTGATTATGCGAAAAATGTGGTTGCCCAGGGCGGCTACAAGGGGATCGGAAAATCCAGATTCGTGAACGATAAACAGATCACGGACCACTATGCCATTATCCCGACGGGACAGGCGGTACAGCAGAAGGAAAAACTGTCGGATGTAAAGGCGGGCGTATATGATCTGATCGTAAGAAGGTTCCTTTCCATCTTCTATCCGGCAGCGGAATACCTGAAGGTGGCAGTTACCCTGTCCAGGAACGGCGAGACATTTACGGCAAATTTCCGGAGTCTTGTGAAGCCGGGATATCTGCCTATTGCCGACCGGAATTTCGGAAAGAAAAAAGGAAAGACCAGGGATACGGCGGATGGTGAGAAAGCGGAGGAGACGGAAGAGTTTGATCCGGAAGAAGCCATCCGGTATATAACCGGGCTTCGGAAAGGAAGCCAGCTTTCCTGTAACGGCTTTTCCATCAAGGAAGGGGAGACCACCCCGCCGAAGAGATACTCTTCCGGTACACTGATCCTTGCCATGGAAAATGCAGGACAGCTGATCGAGGATGAAGAGCTTCGTGAGCAGATCAAGGGTTCGGGAATCGGAACCTCTGCAACGAGAGACGCGATCATCAGTAAGCTGGTCAACAATACCTACATTTCACTGAATCAGAAAACACAGATCGTAACACCGACACTTCTGGGTGAGATGATCTATGATGTGGTATATTACTCCATCAACGGCCTGCTTCGGGCGGACCTGACAGCAAGCTGGGAAAAGGGACTTGCGGGTGTGGCGGAAGGCACCATCACGCCGGAAGAGTACATGGAGAAAATGACGGACTACGTTACGCGTTGTACCAATCTTGTGAAGGGGCTGAACAATCAGTACCGGATCACTACGCTGTTTGACCGGGTAAAGCCATTCTATCCGGAGAAAAAGAATACAAAGAAAAAAGAAAAAAAGACCGGAGGAGAGAGTAATGAATAGTACTTGTCTTGAAGTGAAGAATATGTATGACCTGACGCACAGTCTGGCAGCTCCGTTACTGGAGTCCGTAACCTATCCGTGGGAAGCGCTTCCGAAGATCGGGGAGTTTATTCTTCAACTGGGTGCAACCCTTGGACCGGAGTATAAGAAACGCGGAGACGATATCTGGATCCATGAGACGGCAACCGTATTTGATTCTGCCTATATTCACGGACCGGCGATCATCGGCCCGAATACGGAAGTCCGGCAGTGTGCCTTTATCCGCGGCAACGCCCTTGTGGGAGCGGACTGTGTTGTGGGAAATTCCACGGAACTGAAGAACGTGATCCTGTTTGATCATGTGCAGGTACCCCATTATAACTATGTGGGAGATTCGATCCTCGGATACTATTCACACATGGGCGCGGGCTCGATCACATCCAACGTGAAATCCGATAAGACACTCGTGGTTGTGAAGGGAACAGATGAGAACAGTGAGCTTGAGATCGAAACCGGACTTAAGAAATTCGGAGCCATGTTAGGGGATCATGTTGAGGTCGGATGCAACAGTGTTTTGAATCCGGGAAGCGTGATCGGAAGATATACAAATATCTATCCGCTGTCTCCCATCCGTGGATACATTCCGGAAAACAGTATCGTAAAAACAGGAAATGTGGTTGTTACGAAACGCCCGGAATCATAGGAGAATCATAGGAAATACGTCACTTTTATTGTGCAAACTGTTTTGAAATAAGGATTATTTTTCACAAAACATAGTCAATAAAGAGAAAAATAATTAAATCATTGCAAAATTGTTTCATTCGTTTTACAATCTGTTACATGAAACAAAAAATCGACAAGAGATTTGTTGCTTGGTGAGTGATTGTATTTTATTCTCATGGAGGGAAAGACAAAATGGCAGTTAAGAAAGCAAGTGTTAAGGATCTGGCAGAGAAGGCAGCAGCTGTAAAGAAAGTAACTGATGCCAAGGTTGAGGAAGCAAAGGTAGAAGCTAAGAAGGCTGAGGCACCGGCTAAGAAGGCAGCAGCTCCGGCTAAGAAGGCTGAAGCACCGGCTAAGAAGGCAGCAGCACCGGCAAAGAAAGCAGCAGCACCGGCTAAGAAGGCAGAGGCTCCGGCTAAGAAGGCAGCAACTCCGGCTAAGAAGGCAGCAGCTCCGGCTAAGAAGGCAGCTCCCGCTAAGAAGGCACCGGCAAAGAAAGCAGCTGAGCCGAAGGTTGAGCTTTTCGTAGAGTACCAGGGTGGAAGCCAGAAGGTTGATGACCTTGTAACAAAGGCACTGGAAGTATCCGGTAAGAAGTCAGTTAAGGTTCTTAACATCTACTATCAGCCGGAGAACAGCATTGTTTACTTTACCGCTGATGGCGGCGAAGGAAGCTTCAATCTGTAATCCGCACAGACATAAATAAAGAAAAGCCCCGCATGGTTGCGGGGCTTTTCTTATGTTTGTCTCAGGAATTCAATCGACCGATTAATCCGGCTGGTCTACGCCGCGAAGTTCGATCTTGGGAGACCCCTTCTTGCGGACATAATCACCGGTAATGGTGACACGTCCGATGGCCTTGTCCCTCGGAATCTGATACATGATATCCAGCATGAATTCTTCGATGATGGAGCGGAGTGCACGCGCTCCGGTCTTTCTTTTTGCAGCCTCTTCGGCGATCGCTTCATAGGCTGAGACATCAAACCGAAGATCCACCTCGTCCATACGAAGCAGCTTCTGATACTGC
>CADBOV010000259.1 GCA_902796385.1 uncultured Lachnospiraceae bacterium | reverse complement strand
CGTCAGCAGCTTTTCCCATTTTTTACTGTATTCAAAATTTCTCATTTCAATATCCTCATTCAAATATCAATTCACTCATAAGTTAATGAAATGATGCACTTAAACAATAGCATTCATCATACTCATTTTCAATTTCAACTACATCATTCTTTGAAAAATGATGTAGTTAAACAATTAATGATGTAATTAAACCGTGGATCTATGGTTCCATTATAAGGGATGGAACTATTTTTTATTTCAATTAGTTTTCTTTTCCATTTCCGGCAGAGATCTTGTAGCCAATCCGACCGATATGCACTATAATAAAATCCGGGACCACCAACAGGTTCACAAGCCTAAATAAAGGGGGAAGTTACCGTATGCTGGAAAAGCAATTTAAACTGAAGGAAAACGGAACCAACGTGAAAACCGAAATTCTGGCGGGTATCACCACGTTCCTCTCCATGGCCTATATTCTGGCCGTCAATCCGAATATCCTCGGAAAAGTCATGAATGCCAACGGCGTATTCCTCGCCACGGCACTGGCATCTGCCGTTGCCACCTTCATCATGGGCTTTTTCGCCAATTATCCCATCGCTCTTTCCGCAGGTATGGGACTGAATGCCTACTTCGCATTCACCGTCTGCATGGGTGAGCTGGGGGATGAGCCGGAACCCTTCCGGATCGCACTGACCGCGGTTCTGGTGGAAGGTATCATCTTTATCCTCATGTCCTTCTTTAAGGTCCGGGAGTCCATCGTCACCGGTATCCCGCAGAATCTGAAGTTTGCCATCACCACCGGCATCGGTCTCTTCATCGCGCTGATCGGCCTCCTGGGTGCGGATATCGTCGTTGCGGATGACTCCACCACCATTGCACTGGGTAATCTGAAATCCCCCACTGTAGTTCTGGCGCTTGTGGGCTTCATCATCATCGCGGTTCTCGCACACTACGGAGTCAAGGGTGCGGTTCTGATCGGTATCCTTTCCACCTGGGTCCTTGGCATGGTAGCCGAGCTGATCGGATGGTACGAGGTGGATCCGGAAGCCGGATTCAATTCCCTGGTTCCCTCCTTCACGAATGCCTTTAACTTCTCCGGCATCGGTGAAACCGCATTTAAATTCAACTTCACCTGGGCGGCGGAACACATCGTCCGTTTCCTGGCCATTGTATTCAGTTTCCTCTTTGTCGACCTTTTCGACACCGTAGGAACCGTAGTCGGTGTTGCCGACAAGGCAAATCTTCTGGATGAGGAAGGAAAGCTTCCGCGGGCCGGCAGAGTCTTCACGGCAGATGCAGTGGGAACAACCATCGGCGCATGTCTCGGCACCTCCACCGTAACCAGCTTCGTCGAGTCCAGTACCGGCGTAGCCGTAGGCGGAAGAACCGGTCTTGCAGCCTGCACCACCGGAATCCTCTTCCTGGTCTCCATGGTGCTGAGCCCCATCTTCCTTGCAATCCCCAGCTTTGCAACTGCTCCGGCACTGATCTACGTCGGCATGCTCATGTTCTCAAGCTGTAAGAAGATCGACTTCGATCACGATATGGCTGACACGGTCAGCTCCTATCTGGCAATCATCATGATGCTTCTTACCTACTCCATCGCCAACGGTATCATGTTCGGCGTTCTGTCATGGGTAATTGTAAAGGTATTCACAAGAAAGGCAAAGGACGTCAGCCCCATCATGTCCTTCATCTTTGCACTGTTCGTCCTGCGAGTCGTCGCGCTGGTCACGAATTTCATGTGACGGTTCCGGTTTCAAGTCCCGCTTGCGAGACCCGGCGCGAGATTCGGATCCTCGCGGATCGTTTATATCAGACAGAAAAACGGGCATCCCCGATATCGGGGTTGCCCGTTTTACTTTGTATCATTCTCTCCCGGATCCTGCATCCGGAAGACTGTTCATTTTTATGTCCTTACTCTCTCATTGTTTTATTATGACCACCGGCTATAGGTTTCTCAACCGTTTCATCGACCACCTTCCATACATTTCGTACAGCCTGCAGTTGTTACTCCGATCGTGGTATCTAAACCCGTCATGCCGCTTCCTTTGTTCTGAGTACATAATACCATACCAATCTTTACAAAATCTTTGCACAAATAATACTTTGTGAAAAAAAAATATTCAAAAAAAACTATCGCAGATTAACTGCAATAGTTCTTTTTAATGTGGATCGTAAATGCCTCCTTCGTCAGCGGATCCTTCCTTGTATAGTCAAAAAGGACATACCGCTCTTCTCCGGAAGTATCTCCTGTTTCCTGATGGTTTAAGCTTTCCGCATCCCATACCGGATAAGTAAACGGTTCCAGATGCGTGATCCCCGAAAGCTGTCTGCTGTCATACTGCTTCAGATCCGGCAGATACTGCCTTGTCTTTTCCTCTTCCCGGTAAAAAGCATGTCTGAAATTCCTATATGCCTCATTTGTAAGGGATCTGCAGAATTCCGGCCGGCTCTTCATATTTTCACGCAGATAAAGATCATACGTGATCAGTTCCGTGTAAATCCCGTCCTTTCCCGGATCAACCTCCGAAGCAAACTCCAGCAGTACCTTATACCTGTATGCTCTCGAAGGATTGTTGGTAAACAGCCCGTGTTTCTCATAATACTCCGAAAGCGCTTCAAACATCCGGAACGGCGAAGCAAATGCCCTCTTCATATACCGAAGCGTATTTACGAACTGGCTGCTGTTATAGTAGAGTTCTACCATTTCTTCGATCTTCTTCAGCCGGATCACATCCCCGTAGGAAAGCCACCCGGTACCCAGCACTTCATACGGAGGCTGCTTCGTATAGACAATTCCGTATTTCTCCGCCTCCTCTGCAATGGGTGCACCGCTTAACACCTTAAGGAATCCCAGCTGCAGCTGATCCGGTTCCATTGCATACACCCGGTCAAAAGAATCCCCGAAACTCTCATAATCCTCATACGGAAGTCCGGCGATCAGGTCCAGATGCTGGTGAATGTTTCGATTCTTACGGATCTCTGAAACCACATGGATCAGTCTGTCCTTATCCATTCTCCGGTTGATGGCCCGGAGCGTATCCTCATTGAAGGACTGAACGCCGATCTCCAGCTGTACCTGGCCCGGTCTCATTTTCTGAAGAAGCTCTATCTCGTCATCCCGCAGGATATCTGCGGCGATCTCAAAATGAAAATTCGTAATCCCGTTATCCTTCTCCTGCAGATACTTCCAGATTTCCATGGCATGTTCATGCCCGCAGTTGAAGGTCCGGTCCACAAATTTCACCTGGCTGACGCCTGCCTTAAGGAAAAAGTCCAGTTCCTGCTTCACAAGCGTAATATCCCGGAATCTCACCGTCTTATCAATGGCGGAAAGACAATAACTGCACCGGTAGGGACAGCCTCTGCTGCTTTCATAATAAATGATCCGGTTGGCAAAGGTTTCCGTTTCCCGATACAAAAAAGGAAGACTGCTTAGATCCGTGATCTCCCGCGGCGCAGTATACCCTGACTTAAGATAAAGCCCGGCCACACCGGAAAAGTCCGGTTCTTCCTGCCGCCGGTACTGCTGAAGGATTTCGGAAAATGTTACCTCTCCTTCTCCCACCATGATCCCCTTTACTTCCGGATACCGGCTGAGCACCTCCGGCGCATTGAAACTCACTTCAGGTCCCCCCAGCCAGATATCTGTATCCGGGAGAACCTTCGGCAGATCTTCCAACAGTTCCCCGATGATGGTTCTGTTCCAAATGTAGCAGGAAAACCCAACCGCATCCGGCTTTCTCTCATAAATTCCTGCCAGGATATCTTCTTTTTTCTGGTTGATCGTATATTCTGCGATTTCCATCATGTCCGCATACTTTCCGGCGGAATAGGCATAAAGCGAATACACTGCAGGATTGGAATGAATATATTTCGCATTAACTGCAACAAGCAAAAATCTCATATTATTAATCTGTGCACTCCGCGTGGTTTTTTCCATTATTTTTGCCTTTATATGATCAGGTCACACATATCACT
>CADBOV010000258.1 GCA_902796385.1 uncultured Lachnospiraceae bacterium | reverse complement strand
CGGAATTCCCGTTCCTTCCGGAATTTCCGTTTCTTCCGGAGTTGCTATCGTCTTTGTCAGAATCTTTATCGGACTCGTTGTCATCATCGGACTCGTTGTCATCATCGGACTCGTTGTCATCATCGGACTCGTTGTCATCATTGGATTCGCTGTCATCCCCAGATTCGTTATCATCCTCAGACTTGTTGTCATCATCGGATTCCTCGTCGGATTCGCTGTCGTCATCAGATTCTTCATCGGATTTGCTGTCGTCATCAGATTCTTCATCAGACTCGTTGTCATCTTCCGAATCTTCATCGGAATCCTCGTCATATTCTCCGTTCTCAGCGGCTTCCGCCTCGGCCTTTTCCCTTGCGATCTCTTCCCTTGCCTTCTCTGCATTTTTGATCACGGACCGGAAGATCACCCGGTGGATCGCGCTGCAGATGAAGATGATCAGTCCTGCGCCGAACATGAAGAAGATCAGCAGGAACGGGGTATTGCCCCAGAGGAACCATACGGTTGCAGCATAGATCAGCAGGATAACGAAGGAAAGAGGGAACTTGGTCAGGGAGATCAGAGCTCCGTTTTCAAACATTTTGCCGACCTTGTTTTCGTAATTTCCGATCAAAGGAAATACATGGATCACGGTCAGAAGGAAACAAACCAGAAGGATGATACTGATTACCAGAAGTACCTGGGATACCGTGGATGGTGTAGCCTTGTTGGCTGTATACCAGTACTGGATATCCACTGCCAGGATCGCCAGGATCGCTACCGTGATCAGCCATGCGATAATGGACTGTTTGAAATTCTTTTTAAAGCTCTTCCAGAAACGACGCCATACATAACCGTCGTCCTGTTCTATGGCTTTGATCCCTACATAGGATGCGGCCGTGATCGCCGGCCCGATCGTTATGAAGGGAATGCAGAACAAAGTAAAGATGACAGAGAGAAGCATGATGTCTCCCACCCGGTTCATAAGACGGACAAAAATGCTATCAGCCATGGGGTTACTCCTTTATATATAAATGAATTCTTGTTGTTCGTGTGGTTCATTTAGGCACACCTATACTATAATAAAGGAAAATGCGGAAGAAAACAACCTTTACCTTTTGCCTGTGCAAAGAAATAGGATGAAATAACCTTCCGAACGTGATATAATATTCCTTACCCCAATGAAACAAGGAGGATTACTGCATGAAATACCTTGATCTGAAAGAACTTACCAAGGCGCTGGCTACAAAGACCGGCTGCAGTCTCGAAGCTGCAGATTCGTTCATCAGAACACAGGATCTGTATTTCGATAAGATCGGTGTAAATATCGATCCGGATGCCGCATCACTTACATCACCGGAACCGGCGGTTGTTGATGACGCGGATATGATACGTTTTATCGTTGAGAACGCAGGCATGGCGGAATCCTTTGTACGCCGTCTGGCAGATGCCGAGCGTGAATATATGGAGAAAAACGGCTTCATTGATGAACGGGGTGATTTTGTACCGTTTGTGAAAGGCAGGAACCAGAATTGAAAACACCATTTGTAACCAAGGCTCAGGTGGAGGAGATCGTTAAGTCGTATCCCACACCGTTTCACATTTATGATGAAAAGGGAATCCGTGAAAATGCACGGAAGATGCAGAAGGCATTTTCCTGGAATCCCGGCTTCAAGGAGTATTTCGCCGTAAAGGCTACTCCGAACCCGACCATCCTGAAGATCCTCCATGAGGAAGGCTGCGGAACCGACTGTTCTTCCCTGGCGGAACTTATGATGTCTGAGAAATGTGGTATCGTAGGACAGGAGATCATGTTCTCCTCCAACGACACACCGCCGGAAGAGTTTGCCTATGCTGCAAAGCTGGGAGCAACCATCAATCTGGACGACATTACCCACATTTCCATGCTGGAGGAAGTATGCGGGATCCCGGAGCGGATCTCCTGCCGGTTTAACCCCGGCGGATACTTTGAGATCTCGAATGCCATCATGGACAATCCGGGAGATTCCAAGTACGGAATGACCAAGGATCAGCTGATGGAAGCATACAGCTACCTGGCAGCGCACGGCGCGAAGGAATTCGGTATGCATGCATTCCTGGCAAGCAATACCGTAACGAATGATTATTATCCGACCCTGGCGGGCATTCTTTTTAAACTGGCAGTAGAGATCAAGGAGAAGACCGGTGTGGCTCTGTCCTTCATCAACCTGTCCGGCGGAATCGGAATCCCCTACAAGCCGGATCAGACCGGAAATGATATCGAAGTGATCGGTGCGGGCGTAAAGAAGGTTTATGATGAGGTCCTGGTTCCGGCCGGTATGGGAAATGTCAGCATTTATACGGAATCCGGACGGTTCATGCTGGCTCCTTACGGTCACCTGGTTACAAAGGCAATCCATGAGAAACACATTTACAAGGAATATATCGGTGTGGATGCCTGTGCGGCAAATCTGATGCGTCCGGCCATGTACGGCGCTTATCATCACATTACCGTGCTGGGCAAGGAAGATGCACCGAAGGATCAGGTCTACGATGTGACCGGCTCGCTTTGTGAGAATAACGATAAGTTCGCCATCGACCGCGAACTTCCGAAGATCGACATGGGAGACTATCTTGTGATCCACGACACGGGAGCGCACGGCTTCGCCATGGGCTACAACTACAACGGACGTCTTCATTCCGCAGAACTGCTGCTCCGGGAGGACGGAAGTGTGATCCGGATCCGCAGAGCCGAAACAGTGGATGACTATTTCGCGACACTGGACGGATTCTGGGATGTGAAGCTGTAAGAGCTGATCCTATAGAAAAA
This sequence comes from uncultured Lachnospiraceae bacterium, assembly GCA_902796385.1. Taxonomy (GTDB): domain Bacteria; phylum Bacillota; class Clostridia; order Lachnospirales; family Lachnospiraceae; genus Eubacterium_Q. The sequence goes on along the minus strand of CADBOV010000258.1, from coordinate 470 downwards.
ACAGAAAAACACCGGGCTTTGACGGATTGTCAGAGTCCGGTGTTTTTCTATGCTGCCGCCGGCAGAAGGGGACAAAGTCTCCCTGCATCCTGATGGCGTCAGTGACCATATGCGAGAATGTTATTCGGCAATGGTTTCCGGTGCAGGATAGTCTACCCCGAATGTATCTACGGTAACGGTCTTCATTACCTGCGGCTGTACCGGTTTGTCAGCCCAGCCGGTGCGTGTTGTGGCGATCCGGTCAAGGACATCTTCGCCCTCGATCAGTTTTCCGAATGCAGCATAGCTTCCGTCCAGATGCGGAGAGTCCTGATGCATGATGAAGAACTGGGAACCTGCAGAGTCGGGACGCATGGAACGTGCCATGGAGAGAACACCGCGGGAGTGCTTTAAGTCATTCTTGAATCCGTTACCGGAGAATTCGCCCTTGATGGCGTATCCGGGACCGCCTGTTCCGCGTCCGTCCGGGT
>CADBOV010000257.1 GCA_902796385.1 uncultured Lachnospiraceae bacterium | reverse complement strand
GGCCGCCGGAACGACTCCGGAGGAGATCCTTGCGTCCATGACGACAAAGGAAAAGATCTCACAGATGATGGTAGTCAGTATGGAAGGATACCAGGCGGATACGAAATCCCAGGCAGAATATGTTACGGTTCTTCCGGACGGAATGAAAGATTTCCTGGCGGAAAACCATTTCGGCGGGGTGATCCTTTTCGGAGAAAACACCACCGGAGCGGAACAGACCACGCGGCTGATCGATGCGATCCAGGTGGCAAGTGCGTCCGGCGGTACGAAGTCCCAGCTTCTTGTATCCGTGGATCAGGAAGGCGGATCGGTTGCCCGCATGAACGAGTGCGTTCAGGGGCCGGGAAGTATGGCACTTGAAGCAACAGGCAAGAAGAAAGATATAACCACGATATCCTCCATCATCGGAAAGGAAGTGACAGCGCTGGGCTTCAATGTGAACTTTGCTCCCGTCGCGGATGTGAACAACAATCCTTCCAATCCGATCATAGGGATCCGTTCATTTTCGGATGATCCCGAGATCGTTACCGAGGATGTGAAACTCTCACTGGATGCATTTAAGAAGACCGGTGTGATCGCAAGTCCGAAGCATTTCCCCGGACATGGGGATACCAATACGGACAGTCATTCGGGAATGCCATGTATCAATAAGTCATATGACGAAATAAAGAAACTGGAGCTGATCTCATTCCAGGCGGCGGTCGATCAGGGAATGGAAATGGTTATGACCGCACATATCCAGTTTCCGCAGATTGAAACCGAAACATATAAGTCGACTCTTACGGGAAAGGATGTGAGTTTACCGGCAACTCTTTCCAAAACCATCATCACGGACATTCTTCGCGGCGATATGGGATATAAGGGGGTTGTGATCACGGATGCCATGAATATGGACGCGATCAAGGCGAATTTTGACCTGCAGGATGCTGCAACGCTTGCGATAAATGCCGGTGTGGATCTGCTCCTGATCCCCTGGGAGATCGTCACGCCAAAAGGAAGAAACGCGCTGGTACAGGAGATTCAGAATCTTGCCGATAAGGCCGATTCCGAACCGGAATTTATGGAAAAGGTGGATGCTGCGGTTCTCCGGATCCTGAAGCTGAAAAACAGTCACGGGCTTTTGGATGAATATGACGGATCGGATATCGAGGATAAGGTTGCAAATGCCATGGCCGTGGTCAGCACGAAAGCAAATCATGAGATCGAATGGGATATCACGAAACGTGCCATCACGATGGTAAAGAACAATGACGAGACACTCCCCCTGACAAGGGAAGGGGAGAAAACGGTGATCCTCACAGCCTATAATGATGAACCGCTTCCGATGGAGTATGCGGTGGATCTTGTAAGACAGGAAGGAAAGCTTCCGAAGGATTCAACCTATGAGGTTCATTCCTACAGGGGACTGGAGTCTCCGGCCGGCCGGCAGACCGTACTGGACTGGATCGAGGGCGCTGACAATGTGATCGCAGTATCCGAAATGTTAAGTGCGCTGTTTCTGACGGGAACCTCGGCAGGACTTCTGGATGAACTGATCGAAAAGACACATCAGCAGGGCGGCCGGTTTATCCTGATGAGTGTTTCCCAGCCCTATGATGTGGCCCGTTTCCAGGAAGCGGATGCCATCGTGATCACCTATGGCGCACGTTCCATGAATATGGACCCGAGAAAAGATACGGAGCCCATGAAACGGTACGGACCGAATATTGCAGCAGCTCTTTATCTGATGCTTCAGGAAGAGGGCCCGACGGGAAAACTGCCGATAAATCTGCCGGAGCTGAATGAAACAGGAGATGGATACAAAACGAAGATCCTGTATGAACGTGGAACCGGACTTACTTATGAAAAGCCGGAACCGCTTCCGCCGGAACCGGTAGACAAAAAGACTGCAAAGGTTACATTTAAGGTGGTTAACGGTTCCTGGAATGATGGAACAACGAAGAACAAGACAGTTAAGCTGACCGGTAATCAGGGAGATGTGCTGAAGCTTTCAAAGAAGGACATTCCCGCAGTCGGAAACAAACCGGCAAAGGGATACAAGAAAGGAAAATGGAAGGTAGTTCCGGATACGAAAACAGCCATCAGAAGGAATACCACATTTGTTTATACCTACGTTTCGAAGTATTCCAATGAGTGGGTAAACGGAAAATGGTACAACAAGAACGGTACCCAGACCTATCAACCGGTCGG
>CADBOV010000256.1 GCA_902796385.1 uncultured Lachnospiraceae bacterium | reverse complement strand
CGAACCGGTCCACCATTTCCATCCGGATGGCATCCGCATCTTCCTCGGTACGGATCCTGTAGATCTGCTTATACATTTCCAGTTTCAGGTATTCGCTCCGTACATACTGGTCCGGTATAAAGGCATCCACCGGCAGTTCGATGGTGGTATCGAAATCCTCCTCTTCCTCTTCGCCCTTTTTCTTTTTGATGGCAGAGGACAGCATCTTCACATACAGGTCATATCCGACCTCTTCCATGTGACCGGACTGGTCGCTTCCCAGCACATTTCCGGCGCCGCGGATCTCAAGATCCTTTAACGATATTTTATATCCCGAACCCAGTTCTGTAAACTCCCGAATTGCCGAAAGTCGTTTTTCCGCCTCTTCTTTGATCAGCTTGTTCTGCTGATACATAAGAAATGCAAATGCATTTCTGCCGGACCTTCCCACACGTCCCCGGAGCTGATAGAGCTGCGCCAGGCCGAAACGGTCCGCATTGTGAATGATGATCGTGTTGACGTTCGGTATGTCGAGTCCGGTTTCAATGATCGTGGTGGTAACCAGGATGTCGATCTCCTGCTCAACAAATTCCCGCATCAGCTGTTCCAGCTCCCGCGCCGACATTTTCCCGTGGGCGAAGGCAATCTTTGCATCCGGCAGCATTTCCATCAGGCCGGAAGCCACATGGGCGATATCATCCACCCGGTTATAGACATAGTAAACCTGCCCTTTCCGCGCCAGTTCCCGGCGGCAGGCTTCCTTTACCAGTTCCCGGTCATATTCCATAACATAGGTCTGGATGGGCCGGCGGTCAACAGGCGGTTCCTGCAGCAGGCTCATATCCCGGATCCCAACCAGGCTCATGTGCAGTGTCCGTGGGATGGGGGTTGCCGAAAGTGTCAGCACGTCCACGGTCTTCCGGAGCTGTTTGATCTTCTCCTTATGCCGCACGCCGAAACGCTGCTCTTCGTCGATCACGAGCAGTCCCAGCTGATGGAATGCCACATCCTTGGAAAGCAGCCGGTGGGTTCCGATCACGATATCCACCGCACCGGATTTCAGTCCTTCGATGGTTTCCTTCGTCTCCTTCGGTGTACAGAACCGGGACAACATTTTTATATTTACGGGATAGGACGAAAGCCGTTTTACAAATGTATCATAATGCTGCTGTGCCAGAATGGTGGTCGGTACGAGATACGCCACCTGCCGGTTGTCCTGCACCGCCTTGAATGCGGCGCGGATGGCAACCTCCGTCTTTCCGAAGCCCACATCGCCGCAGATCAGCCGGTCCATTATCTTCGAAGATTCCATATCCCGCTTCGTGTCCTGGATCGCCCGCAGCTGATCGGCGGTCTCCTCATACGGAAATGTCTCTTCGAACTCCTTCTGCCACACCGAATCCTCCGAATACCGGTGTCCCTGCTTGATCTGCCGGTCCGCATAGAGAGCGATCAGCTCCTCCGCCATGTAATCCACATGGTTTCTGACACGGCTTCTGGTCTTTTCCCATTCGCTTCCGCCCAGCTTGTTCAGCTTCGGCTTTGCCGCGGATTTATCCGCATATTTTCCGATCACGGACAACTGGTCCACCGGGATAAACAGCCGGCCGCCGCCCGCATAATCGATATTGATGTAATCCTTCATCCGGCCGTCGGTTTCCACCTGCTCGATGCCCCGGTAGATTCCGATCCCGTGCCGCTCATGCACCACATAATCCCCGGGATGCAGTTCCCCGAGATCCGCGATGTGTTCCCCGGAGTATTTCGGCCGCTGCCGTCTGGTCTTTTCCTTGTCCCGGCGGAGCATTTCCGATTCCGTAAGCACAACCAGCTTCGCATCCGGAAGCATAAATCCGCTTTCCAGACTGCCTGTCGTGACCATCACCTCTCCGGGCTGAAGCACACGATTTCTGCTGGCCGAAAAAAATGCAGGGATATCCCGGTCCTGAAGTGCATCGGCAAACCGGCCCGCCCGGGTTTTGGACATAGACATGCAAAGGATGCGGTATCCGTCCTTCCTGTATTTTTCAAGCTCCGTGATCATTTCATCGATGCGCCCGCCGTACGGCACCAGCTTTCTGGAGGAAAACTCCAACTGCTGCTTCGATGAAAGAAATGTATCTTTTTCCAGAAACTCCGTAAAGAGAACGTCCGTCCGTTTTGCAAGTCTCTGCAGTATATCCGTGTTCTGAAAGAGCACGTCCGCCTGTCCCGGCAGAATATATCCACCGGAAAGCCGTGATTCCATGGCCATCCGGAACTCTTCAAAATAAATCCTTGCCTGCTCTTCGATCTTCGCAGGCTGGTCCAGGAAAATGCGTGTATTCTCCGGGAAATAATCCAGAAATGAAACGGAATCCGGGTAAAAATAAGTAACCAGGCTGTCTACATTTGACGCCCCGGCAAAATTCTCGATCCCCTCCTTCAGGGAACGGACCGCCTTGTTCAGACGGGCATACTGTTCCGTATGGAAGGTTTCCTTGAACTTCTTTGCCACGGCTTCATGCTCATCTTCCATCTTCCTGAGTCCGGTCCGAAGCCGGTCCGGATCCAGTACAAATTCGGTTGCCGGAAGGATGCGGATCGACTCGATCTCCTCGATGGAACGCTGCGTTGATGCATCAAATGCGCGGATGGAATCAATCTCATCTCCCCACAGCTCAACGCGGACGGGGCACTCTTCCGTAAGTGGGAATATATCCAAAATACCTCCCCGTACAGAAAACTGCCCTGCGATCTCGACAAGCGCCACCTGCTCATATCCCAGCTCCGTCAAAAGCTTCTGCATGGCGGAAAGCTGGATCTCTTCTCCCTTCATTAGCTGAAGGGTATTCTTCCGCACCGCATCCGGCGCCGGGATCCGGTCCATCAATCCTTCAATGGTCAGGATGATGACCGACCGTTCCTTGTCCTGTATTCTTTTTATTACCTCGAGTCTCTTTCTTGCTGCCAGATTCCCATGCACATCCGCATAGTAGAAAAGCACATCCTTTGCAGGATAGAGATAGACATTTCTGTCATAGAACCGATAGTCCTGGTAGAGCCGGTCAGCTCTTGCGTCATCATACGTGACGATCAGCACCTGCTCCGCGTCCTCTCTCAGGGCTTCCGTTACGAGGGGCCGTACATTTTCGGCAGCTCCCCAGACGGTAACCGGGGTTCTCCCCTGCCCGATCGATTCCTTCGCTTTTCTTATGCTGTCCATTTCGGAAACCGGCACACGAATTGCGTCCATCTCAGCCTCCGTTAAATGCGTTCTGTGCCGCCTGGACATTGTCGCGGATGATCATTTCCACGGCATCTGCGGCCCTTTCACAGGTTTCCCGAAGTATGGGAAGCTCTTCCTTGGAGAACCGGCCCAGCACATGATCCACCATGTCCCAATCCTCCGGCAGTTTCCCGACGCCGATCCGGACACGGACAAATTCCTCCGTTCCGGTGTGGGCGATGATATTTTTCAATCCGTTATGGCCTCCGGCACTTCCCTTGTCCCGGATCCGGAGCCTTCCTACATCCAGTGCCACATCGTCGGAGATCACGATCAGGTCTTCCGGCGTGCACCCGTAGAAATGCAGCAGCGCCTGCACCGATTCGCCTGACAGATTCATGAAGGTCTGGGGCATGGCCAGCACCACCTTTTCTCCTGCCACCATACCGTGTCCGGTGACGGCCTTACATTCCTTTTTCTTCAGGGAAATGTTGTTCCGGTCGGCCAGCTGCGTCAGCGCAGCGAATCCGATATTATGCCGGGTGCCTGCGTACTTCAGGCCCGGATTTCCGAGTCCTACGATTATCTTCATACTGTATCCTTCTTCATGTTACGTCCCGTCTGTGACACGGCTTCGCCTTCTGTATCACCGTATCTGTCCGGTGCACAGCCACTGTTCCCTGACATGACTTCGTTCTTTCAGCACGTCCTATCTGGTTGACATAATTTCTTCTGCTTCTGCCAGCTGTGCCTTGGTATTAACCCCCAGAATCTCATTCGTATCTGAAACCGGCATGGCATCCACCCGTCCTCCGGCTGACTTGATCAGTTCTATGGTATCGGTCAGGTAGTATTCACCCTGGGCATTGTCATTGGTCAGCTTACCAAGACTCGCCTTCAGGCTGGCTGTATCAAAGATATACATACCTGCATTGATTTCCTTTGTCCTACGCTCTTCTTCCGTGCAGTCCTTATCTTCCGTGATCTTCAGGAAAGCACCCTCCGCATCACGGATGATCCGCCCGTATCCCTTCGGCTCCTCAAGGATTGCCGAAAGAACCGTAACACCGTTTCCGGCATTCCGATGCGCTTCCGTAAGCTTCTTCAGTGTTTCCGCCGTAACAAGCGGTGTATCTCCGCAGAGGATCAGGGTTTCGCCCGACTCTCCCAGCTGATCTGCCGCACACATAACCGCATGCCCCGTTCCCAGCTGTTCCGTCTGCTCTGCATAGAGCACGCTGTCCTTTAATTCGGCGTGTACCATTTCACTTTTATATCCTGCGATCACAACAACCCGGTCAGCCCCGGCCTGCCGTGCCGCATCGATCACATGACTTACCATCGGCTTTCCGCAACAGGTGTGCAGCACCTTCGGCAGCTCCGATTCCATTCTTGTTCCCTTGCCTGCAGCAAGGATCAATGCTGTTAACTGACTCATTTTTCTCTCCTCCGTTTTGCACATTGCACCCCTTTAGTGTACACGATTTCCGCGGAAAGTCAAGAAAGGACGCGATAAACGCGTCCCTTCGGAAATGTATGAACTGATTCTTTTATTCTTCGGCTTCTTCAAAAGAAGTCTGCTCATACTTCTCTAAAATGAGAGTCTGGATCATCTCTCTTGTACCTGAATTGATCGGATGAGCAATATCTCTGTATTCACCGTCCGAAGATTTTCTACTTGGCATTGCAATAAAGAGTCCCTTTTCCCCCTCAATCACTTTAATGTCATGGATGACAAACTCATTGTCGATCGTAATCGAAACAACAGCTCTCATCTTACCCTCTTTTGCTACTTTTCTGACTCTGACATCCGTAATCTGCATAATAATGTATCCTCCTAAATCTATGCGGATTTATGATATATAAAAGACATCCCCTTCACATTCCGTTTCCCTTCTCTCGCGCAATGCAAATCAGGGCTTGTCCATATCATTAAAGTGTGTACCGGAAACTCTTTTCCACGATGATCTTCGGCTTACCGGCATCTCCCGTATGAACCGTATTTGCCCGGATCGTATCTCTTGATTCGATGATACAGTTCTCGAGATAGCAGTTATCTCCGATGTGAACATCATTCAGAATGATGGAATTCTTGATCACACAGTTGTTGCCTACATATACCTTCTTGAAGAGAACCGAATTCTCTACGGTACCGTTGATGATACAGCCGCTTGCGATCAGGCTGTTGGAAGCAACTGCTTCTCCGTTGTATTTTGCCGGCGGAAGGTCTTCTACCTTTGTATAAACACCCGGCTGCTGACGGAAGAAGTAATCTCTTACATCCTGCTTCAGGAAATCCATATTTGTCCGATAATAAGAATCAACCGATCCTACATTTCTCCAGTAACCTTCCAGACGATATGCATTGATCTTCTTGATATTCTTGTAACGAACCAGGATATCCTTAACGAAATCGGTACGGCCTTCAGCCGCGCAGGCCTCCAGAAGCTCGATCAGCTGACGTCTGCGGATCACATAAACACCGATGGATGCCGTATGTGTCTCTGCAACGATGGGCTTCTCCTCGAAGTCCTCTACCCGGTTGTTGTCCCCGAGTCTCACTACACCGAAACGGCTGATGTCATCATCCTCCGGTGAAATGTCCTTTGTTACGATGGTAATATCAGCGCCCTTCGAGATATGATCTTCCAGAACCTTGTTGTAGTCCAGCTTGTAGATACCGTCACCGGAAGCGATCACTACATACGGCTCATGTGCATCCTTCAGGAAATTGATGTTCTGATACAGCGCATCCGCTGTTCCTTTATACCAGTAACTGTTCGTGGTTGTAATGGTTGGAGTGAAAATGTATAAGCCTCCCTGCTTCCGTCCAAAGTCCCACCACTTGGAGGAATTCAGATGCTCGTTCAGAGATCTGGAGTTATACTGTGTATATACGGCAACCCGCTG